>NZ_JBHMFC010000103.1:0-287287 GCF_042427585.1 Mariniflexile ostreae
GTACTGAGTACATATAGGGTTGTGATTTAGTTATTTATGTTTCGCAACACAAATATCCACAACCCTTCTCATTTTTTTTTAAAAAAGTTTAAATCACTTCATTATTAAAATAGTTCCGTTTATAAATATTCTTTTATATGCTTTTGCTTAATTCTACATTTTTGAGCTGTTATAAAAAAATATTGAAAAAACATCTCATTTCATTTTAAAAATGCCTTTTAGTCTTATACAAGTAAGACGTTTTCAATAATTACTAGAAGCGTGTTCACAAACCATTTCGGAACTTTAATATAAAATATAATTTTTCCTACCGTCGAAATGACAAAACAGCGCTATTCTCTTTAATCTATCTAATTTATCAATTTATGAAAGTATTTAAACAAATCGCCTTTAGTAATGACAGCGCCCTGTTGAATCATTTTAAATTTATCTAAATTTTTATCGTCTGAATAGTCTTTTTCAGCTTGTAAGAACTCTACATTTTCGTCCATCAAGTTAGCACGTAACCAAGCGTACCCCTCTTTGGTTGTAATGTCCACATCATTTTTAAGCTTAACCACCACAGCATGCATGTGGTTCTTTTTCAGTTTAAACAAATACATATGCTGTGGCGAAATGTGTTCTAAATATTTCGCTTTGTTTAACACGCCTTCCCAAATTAAATCGCTAAACACATCCAGTTCCATTTCTGCAACTTCAGGTTTATTCACTTTTAAATTGGCCCACTCATCTGCTGTTACAGATTGTGTCGCTAAAAAATTTATAAATTCTTGATGCAATTCTTCAAACTGCTCTTTCGTTAGTCTTGCGTATTTCATCGTTATATTTTAAACGTCCTGTTTTGTTTTTTTTATTCATTTTAGGCTAAAAAAAAAGGCTAAAACAACAGGAGGCATATATTATATTTTCATTTTTGCGAAAGTACAAATAAAAAAGTTTTTATTTTTAATGGCTTCTTAAAAAACCAATATTTGTACAATGCTTTAAAAGTTTAGCCTTTAAGCCATGCTTTTCGCAAAGTGATTTGAGCTTCTGTGGCATCTGGTTTCGCCTGTAAAATTTCGCCGTAAGTATACGATTGTGTTGTTTTTGTTTTAATAGTAATTACTTTTCCTAATCGAAACACCTTCACTTCAATATCCTTACCCGTGCCCCACATAAATACCTCTTGCAAAACCTGATTGGCATTCTCTATGCTTACCGCAGTACCATCTATAGATCTTATAATATCATTTGGCAACACACCTTGCTCGGTCCAAAAGCTATTATTGGTAACAGCACTATTAAAATACAGGCTACCGTTCTCATGGTCGGCACTCACAATTAATGCCTCTCCATTTTGGATGTAATTGGTTTCAACTTTACCTTGCCCCATTTCCAAGCCCACCTTTTCAAAAAACGTATTATAGTTTATGGGAATGCCACCTATTACGTGATTATCAAAAAATATCTTTAAAGAAGGATACGTCATTTCTACAATTTCATCCATAAGAAGGTCGTCATCAAAAGGTTTATTTTGGCCATATTTCATAGACAGTTCTTTCATCAAAGATAAAATTCCGCGATGCCCATTGCTTTCTTCTCGTATTAAAATATCGATACACATTCCAATCAAGGCTCCTTTTTGATAGACATTGTAGTACTCCGATGCATAGGGTTCATCTAGAACATTTTCACTCATCACAGTAAAACTCATTGTATCATCCATTTGGGAAGCTCCTTGAATTTTTTCATTTATTTTTTGGAAAAATGTGTTCTCATCAATTAAGTTTTGATGCACTTGAAATAAGGTCGCGAAATATTCTGTAACACCTTCATACATCCATAAATGTTTAGAAAACGTCGGGTTATTGTAATCAAAATAATGAACATCATCAGAATGCACACTTAATGGCGTTACAATATGAAAAAACTCATGAGACACCACATCTATCATCCCTTCTGCAAGAGCTTCATCAGACATAGCTTCTGGCATAACCACCACAGTACTGGTATGGTGCTCTAAAGCTCCAAACCCTTTTGGAGCATCTTCTGCACCATCTGATAAATAGAGAAAAATATCATACCGAGGGGTCGTATTAATATCTCCTAAATATTGCTTTTGAGCTTGCATCATTTTAAAAATAGTTTCTTTTAAAGATTTGGCACTGTGTATTTTATTTGGAGAATAAACGCTCAATACAATTTTAATATCCCCCACTTGAAATTCTTCCACATCAAAAACCCCATACATCATCGGGTTATCGGTAATATCAAAGTATCTAGGAGCCACATAATGTGTGGTAATGGTTTTACCATCTTTACTAAGTTCTGTTCCAGACTCTTGAAGTGCCGAAGTTCTCACAAAATCTGCAGGTGCTGTAATGTCCAGTTTATATTGATTGTTCTTAAGCACATCAAAATAACCAATAAAACCATGGAGATTAAGCACATAATTATTGGGCTCTATGTTTGTTCCTGCTGGAGAAAAAGGCTGCTCGCCCCCTATACCACCTGTTTCTTCTATATCAAAAGTATCATTAACATAATACGTAATATAATCCAGCTTGGTCGCGTTTTTAATAGTCCAAGAATTGGTATCTTTTTTACTAGTAAGCATTTCATTACCCTGATAATCAAAAGCCTTAAAATCGTCTACATATTTACCAAAATCACTCACCGAATAAGTCCCTTGAACCACTCTGGGCAAATAATAAGTTACCGTTTCATCAACAAAACGCCCAGGATTAATAACAACAGGCAGTTTATCGTCTTTTACTGCTGTTAAATTTATAGACGTTTCTACGGGCACTGCCGTGGCTAAGTCTTGGTTTGTATTTTTTATAGCAGTACAGTTTACCAACAAAACACCTGTAAACAATGCTATTAACACTCTAGTTTTCATACGGTTTAATTTAATTTTTCAAATGAATCCAAAAATAGGATTATGTTATGGGCCGACCTCATAAGAATTTGTTAAAAGATGAATCACTATCTTTGCAAAATGCAACCATTAATAAGCATTTTAACACCTTTTAAAAACACCGAATTATTTATAGGTGAATGCATCGATTCTATCTTACAACAGACATATACCAATTGGGAACTATTGATTATTGACGATTTCTCAACGGATCTTAGTTATAAAATTGTGGATACCTTTAGAAAAAAGGACTCTCGAATTAAACTGTTTAAAAATAACCAACCCGGTATTATCCATGCATTACGATTAGCCTTATCCCAAAGCAGTGGCGAATTTGTGACCCGAATGGATAGCGACGACATCATGTACCCAAATAAACTGGAAGTGATGGCCAATGCTTTAATCACCCATGGAAGACAACACATTGCATTAGGCCTCGTTCATTACTTTTCTAAAGAAGGGATTAAAGACGGTTATAAACAATATGAAAATTGGTTAAATACCTTAACAAAAACTGGGAGCAACTATTCTGAATTATATAAAGAATGTGCCATTCCATCACCCTGTTGGATGGTTTATAAAGAGGATTTATTTGCCTGCGATGCTTTTAATCCCAACAGATACCCTGAAGATTACGATTTGGCCTTCCGATTTTATAAGCAGCAGATACAATGCATTCCTAGCGATACCGTTATACATAAATGGCGCGATTACAGTACACGAGCTTCTAGAACCGATAAAAACTACGCCGAAAATCATTTTTTAAGTTTAAAATTGGATTATTTTATTGACTTAGATTATAATCCAAATAAAACTTTGGTAATTTGGGGCGCTGGAAAGAAAGGGAAGATTACCGCTAAAAAATTAATTGATAAAACCCTCTCTTTTGAATGGATTTGTGATAATCCCAATAAAATAGGGCATGATATTTATGGTAAAATATTAAAGCCTTTTGAAGCGCTTTCCACAGTTAAAAATTCGCAAATAATCATTACCGTTTCCAATAAAACAGAACAGAAAGATATTTCAGAATATTTAAATACATTACAAATGAAACCGATAATCGACTATGTTTTCTTTTGTTGATGGTCTAGAACGCCTTTACCCAACTTAGAGCTTAAACAAAGCTTCTAAGTATGGCTTCTAAACCCATCTGCCATATTCCTTTCTTTTCTCTATTCAATTTTCTATTTTCGTTTCTCAATATTCCATTTTTTTCCGTAGGTTTGAAAAATCTAAAAAAGGCATGCAGTTTAAACACCCCGAACTTCTTTACGCTTTATTTCTACTACTAATTCCTATAATTGTACACCTTTTTCAGTTGCGTAAATTTCAAAAGGAAGCGTTTACCAATGTGGCGTTTTTGAAAAATGTAGTAATCCAGCACCGAAAAAGTTCTCAAATAAAGAAGTGGCTTATTTTAGCAACCCGCCTCTTGCTTCTTAGCTTTTTAATTATAGCCTTTGCCCAGCCTTTTAGTACAAATTCGGATACGTTTAATCTGAAAAAAGAAACGGTTATCTATTTAGACAATTCCTTTAGCATGGAGGCCAAAGGAAATCAAGGCCCGCTTTTAAAACGTGCTATTCAAGACATTATCACACAGGTTCCAGAAGACGAAACGGTTTCGATTTTAACCCATGACGCCCTGTTTAAAAACACAACCATTAAAGCGATTAAAAATGAGCTATTGCAAATATCATATGCTCCACATACCCTAAGCTATAACGCTGCTTATTTGAAAGCCAAAACATTGTTTAAAGAAGCCAGTAGTTTAAAAAACATAATCTTCATCTCAGACTTCCAACAACAAGATGCTGCATTTCAACCAGAACCAGACTCCTTAATCCATATTCAAGCGGTACAATTAAAACCAGAAACCGTACATAATATTTCTATTGATAGTGCTTATATTTCTAAAGCTAACGCTACTCATACGGAATTGAGCGTTATTATAAACAATAGCGGTAAAGACATCGAAAACCTGCCAATCTCGCTATTCGATAATGGTACACTCCTAACAAAAACCTCCGTTTCAGCAAAAAGAAACACTATAGCTACGTTTTCTTTACCTAATAATACAGTCATAAATGGTACATTAACGATTCAGGATAATCAACTTCAATTTGATAACAGTTTATTCTTTAATATTAATAATCCTGAAAAGACCAATGTCCTTTCGATAAACGAAGCTGATGACGATTTTTTAAAGCGCATATATACAGAAGACGAGTTTAATTATACCGCTACGCCTTTTCTTCAATTAAATTATGCCACTTTAGAACAACAGGATTTAATTATTCTAAATGAAATAAGCAGCATACCCAACAGTTTGATAGCTGCCTTAAAAACCGTGACCGATCAAGGTGGATTGCTCTTAGTTATTCCTGCTAAAAACGGCAATTTAACAACTTACAACACACTGCTTGCCCCATACCATATCGAGCTTGGTAAGCTTGCAGAAAGCGAAAAACACATTACAAGCATTCATTTTTCACATCCGTTGTTTAATCAGGATGTTTTTGAAAAACAGGTTAAGAATTTTCAATATCCAAAAGTGAATTCCTATTTCAGTTCTAAGACAAAGCACACTTCTACTGCATTAAGTTTTGAAGACGAAAGTCCCTTTTTACTCGAAAATAAAGGGTTGTATTTATTAACAGCAGCTTTAAACAAAGAAAACTCTAACTTTAAAAATTCTCCATTAATTGTACCTACGTTTTATAATATTGGTAAAGCCAGCTTTAAAAACCCAAGGTTATTTTACACCATCGGACACGAAAATGTATTTGATGTAAAGGTGAAGTTGCAACAAGACGCAATTATTTCTTTAGTAAATAGTAATACCAACCTAATTCCAAGACAGCAGTATTTTAATAACAAAGTAACGATTAGAACGCATAATGAACCTGCTTTAGCTGGAATTTACACTATTAAAAATAAAGATGAAGCCCTTCAAAACATCAGTTATAATTATAATCGAAATGAAAACCGCTTATTATATCAAGAGCTTACCAGCTTAAAAAATATGACAGTTAACCATTCCATTATAGACACATTTAACACCATAAAAAGTAATACAAAAGTTCATGCCCTATGGAAATGGTTTGCTATTTTTGCACTGGCTTTCTTGTTTATTGAATTGCTCATCTTAAAATACTTTAAATGAACATACTTATAAAATCTGCAACCATTATCGATACGAAAAGTGAGTTTCACAATACCACTCAAGACCTTTTAATTGAAAACGGTAGTATTTCAAAAATTGGCAGCAATTTAGAACCCCCTCATAACATACAAGAAATAAACCTTGAAAATCTCCATATTTCCCAAGGTTGGTTCGATAGTAGCGTAAGCTTTGGAGAGCCTGGTTTTGAAGAACGTGAAACCATTAAAAACGGTTTAAAAACAGCGGCCTATTCTGGGTTTACTGCAGTAGCCATGAACGCAAACACCCATCCGGTTCTAGATTCCAGTGCAGATATTAGCTTTGTACTATCCAAATCGCAAAACAATGCCGTTACACTTTTACCGGTCGGAGCACTTACTACAGAAAGTAAAGGCCTTGATTTAGCAGAACTGTTCGATATGAAAAATGCAGGTGCAGTTGCTTTTTCAGATTACAAAAAATCCATTTCAAACCCCAATCTCATGAAAATCGCTTTGCAATATGCTAGCAATTTTAACGGATTGGTATATTCTTTTCCTCAAGAAAATAAAATTGCAGGATCAGGGGTTATGAATGAAAATATTGCCAGCACAAAGCTCGGCCTAAAAGGCAACCCGTCTTTAGCGGAAGCTTTACAAGTAGCACGTGATATCTTTTTATTGGAATACACTGGCGGTAAATTGCATATTCCCA
Source organism: Mariniflexile ostreae (assembly GCF_042427585.1). Lineage (NCBI taxonomy): Bacteria > Pseudomonadati > Bacteroidota > Flavobacteriia > Flavobacteriales > Flavobacteriaceae > Mariniflexile > Mariniflexile ostreae. Next base: position 6,765 of record NZ_JBHMFC010000103.1, read on the forward strand.
CCATTTCTACAGCAGAGTCTGTAGCATTGATAAGAGCCGCAAAGAAGAAGCAACTCGATGTTACATGCAGTGTTGCCATCCATAATTTATATTTTACAGACGAAGCACTACACGACTTTAATACACACTTTAAAGTACTGCCCCCATTACGCACCCAAACAGATATTGACGCCTTAATTGATGGGGTAAAAGATGGTACCATTGATATGGTTACCAGCGACCATACGCCATTAAACATTGAAGAGAAAAAGGTAGAGTTTGATTATGCGGCTTATGGCACTATTGGGCTAGAAAGTGCCTTTGGTGCTTTACAATCCGTTTTCTCTCTAAACGAGACCATTGCCCTCTTAACCCAAGGAAAATCACGTTTTGGCATCGAAAGCGCCCCTATACAGGTTGGAAGTCCTTTAAACATCACACTTTTTAATCCAGACTCCACATCCACTTTCCTTTTAAAGGATGTTATTTCAAAATCTAAAAATGCTATTTTTGAAGGAGAAACCTTAAAAGGAACCGTTTACGGCATAATAGCAAATCATCAAATTGTTTTAAAATAAGTATCATGACCGAACAAGACACTGAAGAAGGCAAAGGCTTGGCCATAATAAGTTATTTAACCATTATAGGCACGATTATCGCTCTCTTTATGAACAATGACAAAAAAAATAATTTTGCAGCCTTTCATATTAGACAAGCCTTGGGCTTATGGTTAACCTATTTTATATTGGCCTGGCTTGTAAGCGGCTTTGATAACTGGTTTGCTACTTTAGGTTTTTGGATATTTTTTGGTATTCTATTTATTTATGGTTTTATTAATGCTGTTTCAGGAAAAGCTCAAGTCGTTCCCGCATTAGGCAATTTATTTCAAAAATGGTTCTCAACTTTAGGAAAATAATATGACAAACACATCTCTTTCATTACAACACCTTATTCGTAAATCAAGTCTTACAGAAAACGCACCGTTATTAATCATGCTCCATGGCTATGGTAGCGATGAAAACGATTTGTTTTCTTTTGCAAGCGAGTTACCTAAAGAATTATTCATCATTTCGGTAAAAGCCCCCTACCCTATGCAGCCCTATGGCAATGCGTGGTACGCTATTAATTTTGATGCGGAACAAGGGAAGTGGAACGACAATGTACAAGCTAAGCAGTCGCTTGATTTGGTAGCTAAGTTTATTGATGAAGCCACAGCAGCTTATCCTGTAGACAAAAACAACGTGAGCCTTTTAGGCTTTAGCCAAGGCAGTATCTTGAGTTACGGTGTGGCCTTAACGTATCCCAATAAAGTAAAGCACATTTTGGCTTTAAGTGGCTATATTAATAAGGAGATTTTACCTAAAAACATAAAAGATCAAGATTATTCTGGTTTAGACTTTTACTGTTCCCATGGTAGCGTCGATCAAGTAATCCCTGTAGATTGGGCCAGACAAACGGCACCATTTTTAAACCATCTAAACATTAAGCACGTGTATTCTGAGTTTCCTGTTGGACATGGTGTCGCCCCCCAAAACTTTCATGAATTAAAAGAATGGCTCGATAAAAGAATTTAAATATCATAAAAAAATCCAGCTATTTGCTGGATTTTTTGTTTTATATAAATATGCCATACTTTAAGAATTTACCACCAACCTAAAGCCTTCTCCGTGAATATTAAGAATTTCAACACGCTCATCTAATTTTAGATATTTACGTAATTTAGCAATATAAACATCCATACTACGAGAAGTAAAATAGTTATCGTCTCTCCATATTTTTGTTAGTGCCAAAGCTCTAGGCATCAAGTCATTTTCATGTAAAGCCAATAAACGTAAAAGCTCATTTTCTTTTGGCGACAATTTGATAGGATCCTCATCATTATATTTCAAGAAGCGCAATTTAGAATTCAAATCAAAATTTCCGATTTTAAACTCAAACTGCTTACTATCTGAAACGGTTTCCGTGGCCTTACGTTGAATAATGGCTTTAATCTTCATCAATAAAACCTCACTATCAAAAGGCTTATTTAAATAATCATCTGCCCCAACCTTATAGCCTTTCAAAACATCTTCTTTCATCGCTTTCGCAGTTAAGAAAATAATAGGCACTTCTTTATTCTTTTCCCGGATCTCTTTAGCTAATGTAAAGCCATCTTTGTAAGGCATCATGACATCCAAAATGCATAAATCGTAATCATCTTTTTTGAATTTCTCAAAACCTTCCATTCCGTTTTTGGCATGGGTTACGTCATAATCATTCATCATTAAATAATCTTTGAGAACCGTTCCAAAATTCGGATCATCTTCTACTAATAAAATCTTTTTGTCTTGTACTTCCATGTTTATGATATTAACGGAAGCCTTATAGTAAAGGTACTTCCTTTTTCAATTTCACTTTCTACTGTTATATAACCCTGATGGTCTTCTACTATTCTTTTAACGTATGACAAGCCTAAGCCGTGTCCCTTAACGTTATGGATGTTTCCAGAGTGTTCTCTATAAAACTTTTCGAACACCCGTTTTTGGGCAGCTTTACTCATACCGCCTCCATGATCTTTAATTTTCAATAAAATCTCTGTTCCTATATTTTCTGTACGCACTTCTATTTTAGGGGCATTTGGTGAATACTTTATGGCATTATCCAATACATTTACAATAACGTTGGTAAAGTGCGTATCATTGGCCAAAACAGTATCTCTCTCTGCATTAAGGAACGTTTTTATTGCCCCTTGTCTATCTTCAATAATCAATTCCACATGTGCGATAGCCTCTTCAATAAGCTCATGCAATTCTACTTTATCTTTACTGATATTGAGCTCGTTTTTTTCTAGTTTAGATATTCTCAATACATTTTCTACCTGAGCATGCATTCTTTTATTCTCATCTTTAATCATGCTTAAATACCTTAGCACCTTCTCCTTATCATCTATAACTTTCGGGTTCCTTATAGCGTCTAAAGCTAGGTTAATGGTTGCAATAGGGGTTTTAAACTCATGCGTCATATTATTGATGAAATCTGTTTTTATTTCAGCAATTTTACGTTGTTTTACCAGTTGATAAAGGGCGCTTGTATAAGCGATAACGATAATGGATGTAAAAACAATAGATAACACAATCATTCCTATTATTGAGGATAAAATAAACCTTTTATCCTTAGGGAAATTCACTAACAACCTATAGATACTCTGATTGTTTTCATCGTAAAACATAGGGACACTAAAGGTGGACTCATCATTATCAAAGCCATCACTGTGTACTTTGGTTGCCAAATCTTTACTGTAAATCGCAAATTCAAAATCGATATCGATATCAGATTCTGCAAGTTTTTGGGCTAGCAAAAACTGAATTTCTTCACTAGAAACACGTTTATGTATAGGCTTTATTTTTAAAAGGGCTTTAAAATTCTTTTCAAAGCTCAATTTTTGCGCCTCCATTAAACGACCATCGTTAAGAATGTTCAGTATAGGGGTTTGATCTATGTTTTTTTCTGAAAATTCAATGTTTTTGTAGATTTCGGTTTTAGAACTACTCATAATGTTCTTAAAGTCTACACTATCTAAACCAATGTCAAAGAGCGATGAAGATAATTTATAATTTTCTTCTAAAACACCATTTTTATAAATCAACGTTTCTTTTGTATTGTTGTTTTGTTGGTATATAAACAACTGAGAAACCGCAACGGAATCTACGTCCTTTTTATCTTTTACCAAATTCTGAAACTCTTGGTAATAGGATGTCAATTCATCTTTTTCAATCCTATTTGACACATAAATTAAAGCTGTTTTTACATTGTGATTAAAACGTTCATCCGAATTTTTAACAGCATTATTAATATAATAGGTTTGAACAAATATAATTCCAATGAGCGATAAACTCATGAGAATCACCAACAATACAAATATTTTTTTGCTCATTGTTCAAATTTAACATTTTAACATTTAGAGTTATGGGCATTTAACCTTACATTAACAAAAATGTTAAAATTTAGAGTTTATTTTATTTTCTCGAGAATTTGCCCATGCACCTCAAGCACTTGCATTTTTATCTTTTCAAAATCAATATTTTCAATAACATAATGCGATAGCTCTACTTTTTTATCATCATTCCATTGATTTGCCATAATAGCTTCAATCTTTTCCACTGTGGTATTATCTCTACTTAGCAATCTTTTAATCTTTAAATCTTTTGGAGCTACTACGGTAATAATAACATCGCAAAGCGTATACCCTCCATTTTCAAATAAAATAGCCACCTCTTTAATCACATAGGGAGCCTTTTGCTTTGATGTCCATTTTTCGAAATGTTTGGCCACTCTTGGATGTACAATAGCGTTCATTTTCTTTAAATACGCCTTATCCTTAAAAATAATATCCGCTAAAAAAGAGCGATTGAGCCCTTGGTCATTATAAGCTTGCTCACCAAAAAGCGCAACAAGCTCTTGCTTTATCTCTTTGGAGCTTTGCATAAGTTTCTTTGCTTCTTCATCTGCAATATAAACAGGAACACCTAGTGCAGAAAACGCTCTTGCTACTGTGGTTTTCCCACTCCCTATACCGCCTGTTAATCCAACTATTATCATTCTTTTATTATAAACTCAATGTGTTGCTGATGTATTTTTACATTTTTTACATTTTCTGGAGCTTTCACTACCTGAGGAATTAGAAACGATTGTGTTTGAGTTAGTTTATTATAATCGCATTCCACTTTAAAATCCTTCGAACTGATGGTGTTAAAATTATTTAAACTGGTATAATAGGTAACATGAACAATTTTAGGGAAAAAATTTAAAGACAAGCCTTCAGGTACATTTACTAAATCGACAGGTACTTTTAAAGTTCCTTCTGTAAAACGTTCAACATGGGCTTTTACTTTAACGGTTTCATTAGAAAATTTTAAACCTTGATTGTTTTTTGGTAATTTTAGTGATATGGCTTTATCAATATTTGTTTTCACTTCATTTAACTTTAACACGTTGGTTTTAATATTTTTTATTTTAGAAACAAACTCTTTTGCTCCCACAACAGCTATAGAATCTGGCACTGTTTTAATACTATCAAAAACATCATAACCTGGGCTATACTTAATATCTGAGTCTAGTACAATTGGCACTTTTTTAACCATATTAACATCGTAACGAAAAACTAATGTATCGGGCTTTAAGTTCAACAACTCTACTTGATCTCCAAATTGGGTGTTTTTTAAATAGGCTTTAGACTTAAACCACACAAATTTGGAAGACGTTCTATAAACATCAGATTCAAAATCTATTGTAATGTTTGGTTTTTTTATATAATACTTAAGCCAACCAAACCCATAAGTTTTTAGTGTGATATGTAATACCCTATTAGAGTCGTTTAAAATAACAGCTTCTGGTGGCACATTTACTTTATGTATGTTAAAAGGAATGGTGTTGGTGTACTGTTTTGAAAGTTTCGAGAAAATTAAAATAATAAACGATATCAATAAAAAAAGCAAAAACACATTAATTCTTCTGCTCTTAAACCCCGCTATTATTTTAGACTTTAATATTTTTATCATTGCTTTTTAAAAAATAATTTAGGAAAATAGCGTTCTGGATCTTTATTTAAGATGGCTATTGCCAAAGTAGATTTTATAAATCCATAGCCATAGCCTATAAACTGGAGGCTAATGGCAAACAAAGATAACACTGCTACAACTAAGCGTTTAGACGTAAATAAAGCGAGTAAAAAAGCTACGATGAAATATAATAAATATAAGGCTAAAAAAACGTTTAAACCAAAAAAAAACAATAGTACCGACATTACAAACCCTATACAAAAAAATGTTGGGAACCAATAGGTTATTTTTTTTGTTGTAGGATGCCATGTATTTAAAATGGGACGAACCATTCCAAATTTATAGACTTGTGTATAAAATTTAGACCAAGAAATACGGCGTTTATGGTACACAAAAGCTTCTGGAATCAATTTAATCTTAAACCCTAAGTTTTTTAAACGAATAGAAAGGTCTGGATCTTCCCCGGGATGAATGGTACCAAATCCTTTTGATGCCAAAAAAGCTTCTTTTGAAATTCCCATGTTAAAGCTTCTAGGTTCGAATGCGTTCACACTCTTTTTATTTCCTCTTATACCGCCAGTAGATATAAAAGAGGTCATAGCAAAATTAATAGCTTTTTGAATGTTTGAAAATGAAGGATGTGCCGCATCTGGGCCACCAAAACAATCCACATACACTTTGTTTAAGCTTTTAACAACTTCCTTTAAATAAAAACATGGAAGTAAACAATCACTATCTAAAATAATAAAATAATTACCCGTTGCTTTTTGCATGCCAAAGTTCCTAGAATCTCCTGGTCCAGAATTGGGTTTAAAATAATAAGAAACATTTAAGCTTGTGCTAAATTGTTCGACAATAGCTTTTGACGAAATGGTAGACCCATCTTCCACTATTACTATTTCAAAAGGAACAACAGCATCCATTGCCCTAAAGCTCTGTAAAAGCTCTTGTATTTCGTCTGGACGATTGAATACGGGAATAATAAATGAGAATTCTAACTGCATATTACAAATGTAACAAAAAAGCCACCGTTTTATGGGTGGCTCACTTACTGTATAAAATAAAAAACTACTTTTCGTTCATAAAGGTTTCCATTATGGCACTACTTACGCCCATGTTGCTAAAGCCACCGTCATGAAATAGGTTTTGTAATGTAACACGTTTAGTCAAGTCACTAAACAAAGATATAGTGTAATTAGCACAATCTAAAGCTGTTGCATTACCAAGTGGAGACATTTTATCGGCATAAGCAATAAAACCATCAAAACCTTTTACGCCACTACCTGCAGTAGTTGGCGTAGGAGATTGCGAAATGGTATTGACTCTCACCTTTTTATCTCTTCCAAAGAAATAGCCAAAACTACGGGCTACACTTTCCAAATAAGCCTTATTATCTGCCATATCATTGTAATCTGGGAATACACGTTGTGCTGCCATATAAGACAAAGCTACAATACTTCCCCATTCGTTCATCGCATCGGCTTTATAAAGCGTTTGCATTACTTTATGAAAGGACATAGCAGAAACATCTGTTCCTTTCTGTGTAAAGTCATAATTTTGATTGGTATAATGGTTGCCTTTTCTAACGTTAATGGACATGCCGATAGAATGTAATACGAAATCGATTTTTCCACCTAGAATTTCCATAGATTTCTCTACTAAATTTTCCAAGTCTTCTATAGAAGTCGCATCAGCAGGAATAATTTGAGAACCCGTTTTTTCGGCAAGCTCGTTAATTTGGCCCATTCTCATAGCTACTGGCGCATTTGTTAATACAAATGTTCCACCTTCTTCATGAACGCGCTCTGCCGTTTTCCAGGCAATAGAATTGGAGTCCAATGCTCCAAAAATAATTCCCTTTTTTCCTTTTAGTAAATTGTATGACATATCAATTGTTATTTATTTATAAGCGTAATAATGGTTTATTATATTATATAGTTGTAATCTTATTTCGGGCAAATTTAGAAAACTTTAACCGTTAAATTTAAATTTTTTTCAATTTAGCAATTCTTTAGCATGTGCAATAGCGGAATCAGACATTTCTACCCCCCCTAACATTTGGGCAATTTCCACTATACGTTCCTCTTTATTCAACTTCACCAAATTGGTTCTGGTTACCTCTGCCACATCTTCTTTATACACCTTATAATGCCAATGGCCTTTAGCTGCAATTTGCGGTAAATGTGTAATTGAAAACACCTGCATCGTTTCGCTCATTTGAAGCATAATATCGCCCATTTTGTTAGATATTTCTCCTGAAACACCTGTATCAATTTCATCGAACATAATAGTGGGAAGTTGCATATACTTTGAAAGAATGGATTTTATTGCCAACATAATCCTTGATAACTCCCCTCCTGATGCCGCTTTTTTAAGCTCATTAAATTCTCCACCTTTATTGGCCGAAAACAGAAAAGACAATTCATCTTTTCCATTAAGCAAGAAGTCTGCACTTGGCACCAAATCTATTTTGAATTGCGCATTGGGCATTCCAAGTCCCATTAAAGCGTTTTTTAGTTGTTGAGATAGGTCTGGTATGGCTTTAGAGCGCTTATCGTGGATGGTTTTAGAAATCGCATTTAAAATCTCAGACTTTTTGTCGATTTCTGTTTGTTTTTCCTCAATGGAGGCATCTAAATTTTCGGTTATGGCTACTTTTTCTTCTAAATCATTTTTTATTTCAATCAATTCTAAAACATTATTTACAGCATGTTTATGCATTAAGTTATTGATGGTTTGCAACTTAGCATTAACAATCTCTAAACGCTTGGGGTCTGCTTCCAAACTATCCTGAAGCACATCCAACTCTCCAAATACATCGTCCATTTCTATAAGGCTACTTTGCACCCTTTGGAACAAATCGTCATACTTAAACGAGAAATCCTTTAGTTTTTGGAGGTTGTTTTTCAACTCGGTCAATGTAGATAGCACACCTATTTGATCATCATTCATCAATTGATACGACGACGACAATTTTTCTTTAATAGCTTCTACATTATTTAACGTTTCATGCTCCGCCTCAAGCTCTTCCAATTCACCATCAACCAAATTAGCCTCTATCAATTCATTGAGCAAAAACGCATTGTAATCATATTCTTTAATAGCTTCCGCTTTTGAATCTAAAAGTCTTTTAAGCTCTTTTTGAGTGGTTCTGTACCCTTTTAATTCGGTTTTATAATTAAAAATTGTGTTTTCATTATCTGCCAGAGCATCGATAATTTGAAATTGAAAATCATGACTTACCACTTGTAAGGTTTGATGTTGAGAATGTATATCAATCAAACGCTCGCCCAAAAGCTGCAAACTGCTTAATTTAACAGGAGAATCATTTACAAAAGCTCTAGATTTTCCCGAAGGTAGAATTTCACGCCGAATAATTGTTTGGTTTTCATAATCTAAGTCTTCAGCATTAAAAAGCGCTTTAAGATTGTAATTTTCGATATGGAAAACAGCTTCTATAATGCATTTTGAAGTTGTATCTTTTAAACTACTTAAATCGGCTCGTTTACCTAAAATTAAAGATAGGCCTCCTAATAAAATAGATTTTCCAGCACCGGTTTCTCCAGTAATAATAGACAACCCATTCTTAAAATCCACTTGAAGGCTATCGATTAGAGCGTAATTTTTTATAGATAATGAGGTAAGCATTTTTTGATTTAGTTTTCAGTAATTAGTCGGAGTTCTCCATTAGCAGTATGCTGTTGGTTGTGAATATTTTAGTTTTTAAAACTTGATGTTTCGCCATTTTGCAGAGTGCATAGGCGCTACTTTTTGTAAATTATCTTTAACAGCAGCAATATTTACATTAGGGCCATCAGAAAAAATCTGTTCAATTTCATCGGCTTTGGCATCAAAAAAGGATCGTAATAATATAGAGTTGGGCCTACGGCTGTTCATGGCTACAAATTGATTTAAAACAGATGCAATTTGTTCTTTACCTTCTTTAGCATCTCCCCCCATAACGTCCAGTCCTTCACGGTGGTAATTATACATAACGCTCCTAAATTCCTTAAAGGTTGATGATAGCAAATTATCAATTAGCGCAAATCTACTCTGCAAACCATCTTCCAATTTCCATCCTTTATAATTTTCTTGTTGGGAATAGTTAACGATTGTTTGGGCTTGTTTAAAATATGGGTCGCCACCATTTATACTAAAAGTATCGGCATCTAGACCTAAAACCATATAAACGTGAAATGCGATAACAGAAACCAAATTAGACTCAAATTGATTTGCATTAAAAATCAAGTTTTGAAACTCTAAATATCTAAATGAAAAGTCTTTATCATTTATATTATATATGGGCGTGGAATAAGACGAACCAAACACAGGTCGCGTAGATTGTACTTGAAGCGATCCTGAAAAAGACTCACCACTGTACTCTGTAATGCTAATGACCATATTACAGTTGATACGCTCTTGGGCAGCAAATGTTCTGTTGGTCCATTTGGTGGTGTTTAAAAACTCATTCAGTTGCTTTTCCAAAGTTTTAAAAACTTGCACATTTTCATCACCTGTCTGGCGTGCATTCACTACTACATTCCCATTTAATTCTTGCGAATAACTATGGACATTGATACAAACCAATAAGAGTATTAAAATATTACGCATGTATGTGTTTTATAATAACATTCCACAAATCTTCGGCCACCTCAGTTTTAGACTTTAATGGATGTTCTGTTATATGCTCTTCTGCATCAATAAAAGTTACTTTATTGGTTTCTGTTTTAAAACCCGCACCTTTATCATTTAACGAATTTAACACAATTAAATCTAAATTCTTGTTTTTTAATTTCCCTTTTGCATTTTCAATTTCATTGTTGGTCTCTAAAGCAAAACCGACTAAATACTGCTTGTTTTTTATACGTCCTAAAGACGCTAGAATATCTTGGGTTTTCTCTAACTCCAAGGTTAAGACAGGTTCTTTCTTTTTTATTTTTTGAGCGGCTACTGCTTTAGGTCTAAAATCGGCTACTGCTGCCGAGAGTATCGCTATATCGCAATTCCCAAAGTGTTTATGTACTGCTTCATACATATCTTGTGCGCTAATCACAGGAGTTACATCGATAAGATTATGGGTAACTTTTTGATGCGTTGGCCCTGAAATCAGAAAAACTTCGGCACCCAGGTTCGCTGCAACTTTAGCGATTTCAAACCCCATTTTCCCACTAGAATGATTTCCAATAAAACGTACGGGATCTATAGCCTCATAAGTAGGGCCAGCTGTAATAACTACTTTTTTTCCTCGAAGGGGAAGTTTGCCTAAAATATCCTGTTCTAAAAACGCAAAAATAGCTTCGGGTTCTGCCATACGACCTTCACCAATTAACCCACTGGCCAGCTCGCCGCTAGTTGCAGGAATCATGATATTGCCATAATCTTTAAGAATGTTCAAAGAATTAATGGTGCTCTCGTGTTTATACATGTCTAAATCCATCGCAGGTGCGAAGTACACAGGACATTTTGCAGAAAGATAAACAGCCATAAGTAGATTATCGCAAGTACCCTGTGCCATTTTGGACAAAGTATTAGCTGTGGCTGGTGCAATAACGAAAAAATCGGCCCATAGCCCTAAATCTACATGGTTATTCCATGTAGCGTCACCCTCATCTTTATTTACAAAAGATGAATAGACCGGGTTTTTAGAAAGTGTGGATAAGGTTAAAGGGGTGATAAATGCTTTCGCAGTTGGCGTCATGACAACTTTTACATGAGCGCCTGCCTTTATAAACAATCTTACTAGTGAAGCTGTTTTATAAGCGGCAATACCAGCAGTTATGCCCAATAGTATATTTTTGCCGCTTATTATACTCATTAGAAATTACTCCTGATTATCTTGTTCAGTATTTCTGAAATAAATTTTGTCTGTTAACCATTCTTGAACTGCTAAAGCATGTGGTTTTGGTAATTTTTCGTAAAATTTAGAAACCTCAATTTGCTCTTTGTTTTCAAAAATCTCTTCAAGACTGTCGTTATAAGTCGCAAATTCTTCCAACTTATCAATTAACTCTTTCTTGATTTCAGTATTTATTTGTTCTGCACGTCTAGAAATAATAGAAATAGCCTCGTAAATATTTTCAGTAGGCTCTTCAATTTGATTTCTATCGTAAGTCACAGTATTGACCGGAGCATTTGTTTTTTTTAAATCCATTGTCATTATATATTCTCTTTAGTGCTATATGCTTTTAATTCATCTTCTATTTCTAAAGCCATTTTTTCTGCTTCTCCCATAAATTCTGAATTGGGATAACTTTTCTTAAATGCCTCGTAATATTTTTTCGCTTCGTTTAAACGTCCTTCTTTCAAATATTCTATACCCCTTAGTGTCTTTTTAAATTCCAGACTATTAATAGCCAATTTGTAAGCAGAATCCAATTGATAAAACAACGCTTTTTCTCTTAACACCGATCCTGGGAAATCAAAATTAAAATTCTCAAAAGATTTTATAGCTGCGGGATAATCTGAAATATGATTGTATTGTTTAGCAATACTATATGCTTTTAATTCCAATTTATAATCCAGTTCTCTAACCAACTTACTAGCTTCTGTAAGGTATTGAGAATTGGGGTATACATTAATAAACTCTTGGAGTTTCTCTATGGCTACTTTAGTGTCTTTTTGATCTTTGGTATAAACGGGAGAAAGCATATAATAACTTTTGGCTGCTAAAAAAGCAGACTCTTCTCGTTTCTCACTCTTAGGATAACTAGACACAAAACGCTCAAATTGATAGCTTGACACATAATAATCCTTCATTTTATAAAATGAATTGGAATATAAATACATCAATTTTTCAGCTTGGGGCTTACCTCTATAATTTGGTACTATTTGAGCAAAAAGCTTATTGGCCTTCTCATATTTACCATCGTTATAATAGGCTTCTCCCATTTTAAATTTCTCGCCAATATCTTCAGATTTCAAAACCTTTTGATATTCGCTACAAGAGCTTAAAACTATGAAAGTGAGTAATATATATAAATATTTATTCATGTAATTAAAACAGTTTGCAAAATTAAGCTATTAAAGTGGATTTAAAAAATATTATTTTACTGCTAAAATAATTGTTGCACTAAGGTAATTAGCAGATTTGTATATTTTTTAACATTTTAAAATGCCGCTACAAAACGGTTAATTTTTTCTTTAAGCTCTTCAGATGCGGGTACCAATGGCAGTTTAACGGTATCCTCACACATATTTAAAGCTTTAAAAACAGCCTTGATTCCAGCGGGATTGTTTTCTTCAAAAATATAACCAATAACATCCATTAATTTAAAATGAATCTCATATGCGGCCTTTACTTCGCCCTTAAGCCCTAAACGAATCATGTTGGAAAATGCCTTTGGAAAAGCCTGGCCTATTACAGAAATAACCCCTGCACCACCAGCCAATACAATGCCTAATGCCAAATCATCATCCCCAGAAATAATTAGAAAATCTTTTGGTTTATTCTTTAATAACTGTAAATATTGAGAAACACTGTTACCTGCTTCTTTTACGCCTATTATATTTTTAAAATCTTGAGCCATTCTTATTGTGGTTTCGGGCTCTATGTTTTTAGACGTTCTGCCTGGTACATTATATAAAATAATATCAATAGGACAAGCTTCTGCAATCACTTTAAAATGCTGGTAAATACCTTCTTGTGTAGGTTTACTATAATAAGGTGTTACAGACAAGATTGCATCGATATTGGATAAATCTGTCGTTTTTATCTCTTCCACGACCTCGGCGGTATTGTTCCCTCCAATTCCCAAAACCAGAGGCAATCGTCCTTTATTGGCATTAGAAATGGTTCGTACCACATCTTGCTTTTCCTCTTTTGTTAAGGTAGCACTTTCTCCTGTAGTTCCACAAATTACCAAATAATCTGTACCATTTTCAATATTGAAATTGACAATATGTGTCAACGCATCATGATCTATAGTTAAATCTGATTTGAACGGGGTAACCAACGCCACTCCAGTACCTATAAATTTACTGTTCATTTTTAATTTTATTTAATATCATTAAGTATTTTAAAAGCTCGTCCTTAAATATTTCAAATGCTTCTACATTCGTTTTGATAATTAAATCGTTTAAACGAATATCTGTCTGCATAATGCCTATTTTAAATTTTGCTTTAGACAAAGCGGTCATTAATTTGAGTTGCAAATCCTCGTGGGTGTAATAACTTATCAAAGCATCGAACCCAGTATCTAAAAAAGTCTTTAATTCTACATTTTTAATCGTGCCGCTCCAGCCAAAATCCTTGGGTTCGCAATAGAGCTTCCAAGCGCTAAATTCAGCATTATTTTTAGCAGAATATGCTATAATCTTTAGTTGGTTTTGATGAATATTCAAACCATTTGCCAAGGCTGCAAAACTTTCAAAATCAACATATTCATCAGCACTCAGAATCACTCCTAAGCTCTGAATCTTACTATCGCCCACGTAAACATTACGTTTGGACAACATTTTATTTAAATGTTTTTTATTTGATTTCTCCTTAAAAGCCTTTAAAATCATTTACTTCTAAACTTTCGGCAAAGGTACTAAAAGTAGATTCAAATTATTGATTTTAAATATGAGGTTTACATATTTAATTTATTTGTTAAAATTGTATTATTTAAATGCGGCTCGATACCATTTTTACTTACACACAGAAGCTGTTTGATGTCCTACGCATTTTAACGCTCTATAAAAATAGTTTTACAACAAACACGTAAACCTCATTCACTTATTTAAACAATACGTTGCTCTTCTCTGGGCTAAACCATACATTTTCGGAGGGTTTTAAAAAATTTTTAGCGGAAATAACGTCGTGTTCCCTATTTGATACTACTATATATTTAAACAAAAACAGAAATCCTAATAGATGCAACGTTCTATCGAGCATGGCTAAACGCAAATCATACACATAGTACAAGCTTATATCGTTTAATATTTTAGAAGATAAAAAACACATGCTTAACATTAAAAACAAAATAGAAGCTCTAGATTCCTTAATTAAATAAATGGCTAAAGCTATAAACGACATAATGAGCAAGCATGCACTTTTTAAAGTAACAAATAAAATTTCCGCACTATCGGGACTATTGCTTTTAACAAGCCCAAAAAAAACGAATAAAAAATAGGCGCTTATTAAAAACATTAACATTAGATAAGTCCCAACCACTTTATCCATTTTAATAAAGCTAAATTTAGACCACACAGCACCTATTAAACAAAAACACCCTATGATATACATCAAGTTATAAGATTTCTCTAATAGTCCATAATTTGTAAAAGCAAATGCAACATCACCCAGAAACACACCTAAAAAGCCCAGCACCAAAAGAACGCTGGTTCCAATGCGTTTAAGAAAATAGCCAATCAATAAAGCAGGTATAAAAAATATATTAATCAAGTTTAACACAAGAATACTATCCGTAAAATACGCGATGGTATTTATAATAACCACTAACACTAAAGCATAAAAAAAAATTCTAGAAGAACTGATGGAAAGCTCGTTTCTCATAGTATATTTATTAAGTAGGTTTAACAAATATAACAAAAAAAGACACTATACCGATAATAAATGCTTTTTATCGATAATATAGAATTATTTTATACGGATTTAAGTTTTAGAAATACTTATTTTAAATAACAAGCCCTTTGGCCCTTTCATTTTCTAATCCTGATTGTTGGTAATAAAAAAAGAAAGCCAAAATTGCCAGAGCAGAAGAAATAGAATTAAGCATATTGGTTTCTGTAACATACAAATATGCTATATTAAACACCTCTGAAAACACAATACATAAAGACGCAATAAAGAGTAGCAGGGCCTTTTTATTATCCATATAAAAGTAATTTATAAGCGATAAAGAAAGCACTAAAAGCATAACAATATTATAAATAAGTTCTACAAAATACTCAGGAACATATTCTTCTGAATCTACTATATACGGATTAATAATAATCTGTAAGACATATATAATATAAATATTAAGCGCAGACAATACCGCTATATGCATCTTATAATTTCTTATGATGGGGCGGAGCCTTAAAGATTTACAGATTTCGAATATCAGAAAGGTATAAGCTAAAATATAAAGGGAGTTGCCAAAAAAATATAAAATAAAATAGGGCATACTAAGCTCAAAAAATGACAGCAAATCAGAAATAGCATAACATATCAAAAATAGGCTAAAAAAAAGTGTTTTCTTTTTAACATTCAAAAAATAAAGCAAAGTAAACAATGGCACAATTAAAGCCCAACTACATCTAGAGATAAGCTCGATTTTTAAAAATTGGGAAGTAAAAAAAAGCACACATGTCACAGCAATTAGCATTGCTAAAATTTTTGACCTGTACATAAGTCGGTTTATTGATTTATAAAACAAATATATATAATTAATACAATTAAACGTTGAAAAACCATACATTATCGGTAAATATCATGACTCGCCTATCATTTCCAAAAATTCATACTCACTTAACACTGTGATATTTAACTGCTCTGCTTTTAGTTTTTTACTGGGTCCCATATTTGCACCAGCCACAATAAAACTTGTTTTTGAGGAAATAGAACCACTTATTTTTCCAGCATTATCTTCTATTAATTTCTTTAGCTCATCTCTTGAAACGCTCTCAAAAACGCCTGTTACAACAAAGGTTTTGCCTTCCAGTTTATTAGTTTGTCCTTTTAACTCTTCTGCAGAAACCTCCAGTTGTACCCCAAACGCTTTTAAACGATTGATGATAGCGTTGTTTTCTTCTGAAGCAAAAAAGGCATGGACGCTTTCAGCAATTCTTACACCTATCTCATCTACTGTAACCAAGTCGTCTGTTGATGCATGCGCAAGCGCATCGATACTTTTATAATGTTTGGCTAGTTTTTTTGCAACGGTTTCCCCAACATATCGTATGCCGAGAGCATATAAAACACGTTCAAAAGGAACGTTTTTAGAGTGCACAATACCATTAATTAAATTCTCTGCACTTTTATCTGCCATACGCTCCAAGGGCATTACTTGAGACTTGGTAAGCTCGTACAAATCGGAATAATTAGATATTAAGCCTTCGTTAACCAATAGCACGACGGTTTCCCCACCCAAACCTTCAACATCCATCGCTTTTCTGGAAATAAAATGTTGTATACGACCAACAATTTGCGGCCTGCACCCATTATAATTAGGACAATAATGTTGTGCTTCGCCGTCTTGCCTCACCAAAGTTGTGTCACATTCTGGACAATTTGTAATATACGTTGTCGGTTGAGAATCAATGGGGCGTTTTAACATATCTACACCTAAAATTTTCGGGATGATCTCTCCGCCTTTTTCAACATATACCTCATCCCCCTCACGAATATCCAATCGCTCAATTTGATCGGCATTATGCAAAGAAGCCCTTTTTACTGTAGTACCAGCCAGCTCAACAGGCTCTAAATTTGCTACTGGGGTTATTGCTCCTGTTCGCCCTACTTGATAGGTAATGCTATTTAACCGAGTGGAAACCTGTTCTGCTTTAAACTTATATGCCATAGCCCAACGTGGTGCTTTTGCCGTATAACCCAATTCTTCTTGCTGTTGTAAATCGTTCACTTTTACAACAATGCCATCGGTTTCATAAGGCAGAGCAAAACGATTTTCGTTCCAGTACGCTATAAATGCCAAAACTTCTTCAATAGAATAAACCAGTTTAGTTGCTTCAGGAACCTTAAAGCCCCATTCCCTCGCTTTTTCTAAACTTTCAAATTGAGTACGTATTCCTAAATTAGTTCCTGTTAAGTTATAAAGCAAACACTCTAACGGACGCTTAGCCACTTCTGCACTATCCTGAAGCTTTAGACTACCAGCTGCGGTATTTCTTGGATTTCGATATGGTTCTTCACCAATTTCAATACGCTCTTCGTTCATTTTTTTAAACCCTTCGAAAGGCAATACAATCTCTCCACGTATATCAAACTTTTGTGGATAATCTCCTTTCAATTGCAAAGGCACAGATTTAATGGTTTTTACATTCGCCGTGATGTTATCACCTTGAAAACCATCACCACGTGTTACTGCTTTCTGTAAAAAACCGTTTTCATAGGTTAAGCTTATAGATGCGCCATCATATTTTAATTCACATACATACTGAATGGCACCATCTACCATTTTTTTTATCCTCGTTTCCCAATCTTCTAAATCTTCTTTAGAATAAGAATTATCTAAAGAATACATACGATACTCATGGGGAATAGTTTCAAAATTCTTGGTAATGCTACCACCAACACGCTGTGTGGGCGAGTTGGCATCAAAAAACTCAGGATGTTTCGCTTCAAGTGCTTGAAGCGCTTTTAACTTTATATCGAATTCGTAATCTGAAATGCTTGCATTATCACGTACGTAATAATTATAATTATGTTCGCGCAATTCGCTGCGTAAGCTTTCTATTTGTTGCTGTATGCTCATTTATTATTGTTCGCTCTTGTAATGAGCGGCATTTATTTTTTTATTAAACCTGAAAAAAAATGTATTTTAAAGAATACTAAAATAACACATCTTCCTTAGTGTTTAGACTTCAACTTCTATGTTTTTATTTTTTATTTTCATTAGAAATGACAAAATGCTCCCGTTTTTAACCAAGGCATGCTTTTATCATTCTGTCTTTTTTAAAGATATCTTGTTTTAATACTGTTTTTTCAAAGGCCTTACTTTCCAATAGCCTAATCATATCATCTCCTAGATACTCATTGATTTCAAAAAACAAACGGCCACCTTTCTCTAAGTTATAAGTAGCGAAATGAGCAATAGCATTATAAAACACTAATGGACGCTCATCTTTAACAAAAAGCGCTAAATGAGGCTCGTTTTCTAATACATTAGCCTTCATGAGTTGTTTTTCTTGTTCGCGCACATAAGGCGGATTGGACACAATAATATCAAACTTAATCTTTTCTTTATTGTCATGGGAAGTGCATGGCAGCACAAAACCATCCATCTCCTGCTTCAAAATATCCGCTTCAACAAAAACCACATCAACAGTATTTAATGTTGCGTTTTTTTTTGCCAGGCTTAAGGCTTCTTGGCTAATATCTAAAGCATATACCTTAGCGTTGGGCAAATTTTTCGCTAAAGAAATGGCTATACAGCCGCTACCCGTACCAATATCCAAAATTTTTATTTCTTTATCTTGTTCCGCCTCTTCTATCACCCATTCTACCAACCCTTCCGTTTCTGGTCTGGGAATCAAAACATGGGGGTTTACTTTAAAAGTTAAACTATAAAACTCGGTTTCCCCCATAATATACTGAATAGGCTGCTGTTGCTTCAACAACTCTAAAGCCTCGCCTATGGGTTTAAAGTCTTCAACCTCCATCTCTGTATTTAAGGCCAATTGTAGTCTAGATACTTTATAATAGAACGCTAACAGCATATAAAAAAAGTGATCCACTTCCTCGGAAGAGTACATAGCGTCTAATGCTTGATGAAAGCTGTTCTGGATGTCTTTTAATCTCATTAAAATACGTTCTTACAAGTTACACTGGCTCTTCTTTAGTTCGCAAATAACTTAGTATCTTTGCCGACTCTAAACCCTTCTTTTTTTTAAAAGAGTGAAGATACATCAATTCAAAAAAACACATATGAAAAGACTTATAATCTTATCAACAATATGCACTGTGCTATTGGGCTGTTCCATAACCGAAAGCCCTCAATTTATTGGTATTGAAAACATTAAAGTCTTAACATCCACATCTAAACATATCACCTTTACTGCCGATGCTTTATTTAAAAACCCCAACGCCATTGAAGGCACATTAAAAACAGACGCTATTAAAGTGTTTGTGAACGACAATGAAGTAGCAACCGTATCTTCTGAACGTTTTAATGTACCTGCAAAAAAAGATTTTAGCATTCCTTTAAAAACCAATGTACCAACAGATAGTCTTTATAGCAACAAAAACTTAAGTGGGTTATTAGGAAGTATTTTTAGCAAAAAAATAAAAATTCAATACAAAGGGGATATAAAATATACTGTTTTTGGGTTTTCCCACACCTATTCTATTAATAAAACTGAAAACGTAAACATTAAATTTTAAAGGTGAGCACACACGAAACATACATAAAGCGCTGTATTCAAATCGCTAAAAATGGCTTAGGCCACACCAGACCGAATCCTATGGTGGGAAGCGTAATTGTTCACAACAACAGGATTATAGGCGAAGGCTATACCAGTAAATATGGAGGCAGCCATGCCGAAGTGAATGCTATAAATTCCGTAAAGAACAAATCATTACTACAAGACGCTACACTATATGTAACCTTAGAGCCTTGTTCTCATTTTGGAAAAACACCTCCTTGTAGCGACCTGATTATAAAACACAACATACCCCAGGTTGTAATTGGCTGTGTAGACGACCATGAGCAAGTAGCCGGAAAGGGAATAAAAAAACTTAAAGATGCTGGTTGCACCGTTATCGTAGGCGTTTTAGAAGATGCGTGCAAACGCCACCACAAACGGTTTTTTATGTTTCATAACAACAAACGCCCTTACATTATTTTAAAATGGGCAGAAACGGCTGATGGCTTTATCGCACCTTTATCTAAAAACGAACAAAAACCAGTATGGATCACTAATGCTTACTCCAGGCAATTGGCACACAAATGGCGTGCTGAAGAGCAAGCAATTCTAGTAGGCACGCATACGGTTTTACAAGACAACCCCAGCTTAACCACCAGGGACTGGGCAGGAAACAACCCCATTCGCGTGGTTATGGATAAAGATGAAAAGCTTATAAAAGATTTTGCGGTATTTAATACGCAAAGTGAAACACTAACCTTGGTAAATTCGCAAAACAACACAAAAACCAAAAACGCACACAGCTTAAAAAGTATTAATTGGAACACTACATCTTCTATAGCGAAACAAATTTGCGATGTTTTATTCCAAAAAAACATCACATCTGTTATAATAGAAGGTGGTACCAAAACACTACAAACGTTTATTGACGAAAATCTTTGGGATGAAGCACGTGTTTTTACTGGAGCTACTACATTTAAAGAAGGCATAAAATCCCCTTCATTTTCTGGAGAATTATGTTTCCAGCAAATGCTTATTACAGATATTTTGAAAATTTATAAAAATGATTAAAACCCTTATTTTCGATTTCGGAAACGTCTTTATCAATTTAGATATTGAAAAGGCACACAAACATGCTTTAGAAACCTTTAAAATTGAAGCTTTATCCCAAGAGATGGTAGCTTTTAATAGTTTTTACGAGCAAGGCTTAATTTCTACAGAAGAGTTTATTGGCTTTTATACTGAAAACTTCCCCCACCTACCTCAAGAAGACCTAGTGTCTGTTTGGAATTATATGTTAAAAGATTTCCCAAAAGAGCGTCTGCTTTTTTTAGAGGAACTTAAAGCCGCTTCAACATACAAACTCATCTTATTAAGCAACACCAATGCGCTACATATCGATTGGGTAAAAGAAAACATTCCTCACTTTGATGCTTTCAAGAGCTGTTTCGATGCCTTTTACCTTTCACATGAAATTAATTTAGTAAAACCTAATGCCGATGTTTTTGAATTTGTTTTAGCTGAAAATAACTTAGAAGCGACAGAATGCCTCTTTATCGATGATAACGCAGACAACATAAAAAGCGCAAACGCATTACAGACCCATACGTGGCACATCAATCCTAAAACAGAAGACGTTTCAACTTTATTCACAACGAAAAGCAATTTATTTTAATTCATTTGACAGAAAAAGACACATACAAAACTATTGACGTTGCACCTGAACCTGTTTTGTTCAAAGAAAAAAACAGCAAATTTTTCGGCTACGCCTTTCCTGTTTTTGATGAAGAGCGTGTTAGGTCCCATTTAGACCGGTTAAAAAAAGAACACCACGCTGCAAGACACTGGTGCTATGCCTATCAGTTAGGAGTTGAAACCATAAGCTATCGCGCTAACGATGATGGTGAGCCAAACAACTCTGCTGGCATGCCCATTTACGGTCAGATCCAATCGTTTGATGTGACCAATATCTTAATTGTAGTTGTGCGTTATTTTGGTGGTGTAAAATTAGGGGTTGGCGGGTTAATCCAAGCCTACAAAACTGCTGCACAAATGGTACTAGAGCAGGCCCAAATTATTGAAAAAACAATAGACATACATTATTTAATTATTTTTGAATACAAACTCATGAATACCGTTATGCATATTATTAAAGAAAGACAGTTAGACATAATCAATCAAAAATTAGAACTAAATTGTCAAATCACTATTTCTGTTAGAAAAAATGAAGCAGAAACCATCTTTGATATTTTTAATCGCCTATTCGAAATAACCATCAAGCCCATATTGCTTAAAAACCAATAGCCTTCAATATATATTCGGGCACCCTCATGGGGCGGTTAGATTTCTTATCCATAAACACCAAAGTTGTACTGGCCGTTGTTAACAACTCTCCCTTTTCATTGGTTATTTCATAGTCAAATTCAATCTTGGCAGTAGGCTTGTTTTTTAGTTGTGTTTTAACATTAATAACATCGTCATAACCGGCAGATTTTTTATAATTTACATTTAAAGAAACCACGGGCAACATAACCCCATTCTCTTCCATAGACTTATATGATACCCCCTGTTTTCGCAACCACTCAATACGCCCCATTTCTAGATATAGCGCATAATTCCCATGGTAAACCACCCCCATTTGGTCGGTTTCTCCATATCTCACTCTTATTTGTATTTCATCGATCTTCATACTAAACTTTGAATTATTTTTTGTAGTTTCGGCTAACGGCTAAACATGATGAAAAAAATCTAGATAATCAATAGTAAATGATTTTTTTTTTACGTTTTTTGTTCACATATTTGCCATGCTTAAAAAGGGAAAGAATATTTCGATTTTCCACTAATAATAATCTAACAAACCGTCAATTTAACAATGAGTGTAACTGCGCAATCGGTATGGCATAACTGTCTTGAATTTATAAAGGATAATATCCAACCGCAAGCATATAAAACTTGGTTCGAACCAATTAAAGCAGTTAAACTTGCTGACAATGCATTAAGCATTCAGGTTCCCAGTAAATTCTTTTATGAATGGCTTGAAGAACATTATGTTAAAATACTAAAAGTATCTTTAACAAAAGAGTTAGGAGAAACAGCCAAACTTGTTTACATCATCAAGATGGAAAATACGTATGGTAACAAACAACCTTTTACAGAAAGGATTCCAAGTTCGAATAGAAGTGCCGTGAAATCTCAAGAAGTGGATGTGCCTTTTGGCAATAAAAACCCTGAATTGAGAAATCCTTTTGTAATCCCAGGCATCAGGAATTTACAAATAGAATCTCAATTAAATCCAAATTACAGTTTTGAGAATTTTCTAGAAGGCGATTCTAACCGCTTGGCACGTAGTGCCGGTTTAGCTGTAGCTTCAAAACCTGGAGGGACTTCTTTTAATCCGCTTCTTATTTTTGGAGGAGTTGGTTTGGGCAAAACCCATCTAGCACATGCTATCGGGGTAGACATTAAAGACAAATATCCTGAGAAAACGGTTTTGTATATTTCTGCTGAGAAATTTACACAGCAGTATATTGATGCTGTAAAGAAAAACAACCGAAATGATTTTATACATTTTTATCAAATTATAGATGTATTGATTATTGATGATGTACAATTTCTTTCTGGAAAAACAGGAACGCAAGATGTTTTCTTCCATATATTCAATCATTTACACCAAAATGGAAAACAGGTTATTTTAACCAGCGACAAAGCACCAGTGGATATGCAGGATATAGAACAGCGCCTGTTATCCAGGTTTAAGTGGGGGCTTTCTGCTGAACTTCAAAATCCAGATTTTGAAACTCGTGTATCTATATTAAAGAACAAACTCTATCGCGATGGTGTTGAAATGCCTGATGATATTATAGAGTATGTGGCCAAAAATATTAAAAGTAATGTTCGAGAATTGGAAGGTGCTATTATTTCATTAATTGCACAGTCTTCTTTCAACAAAAAAGAAATCACCATAGATTTGGCAAAACAAATTGTTGAAAAATTTGTTAAGAACACCAAACGTGAGGTTTCTATAGATTACATACAAAAAACGGTATCCGATTATTTTCAAATGGACATCAGTACTTTGCAATCTAAAACACGGAAACGCCATATTGTACAAGCTAGACAATTAGCTATGTTTTTTGCTAAAAAACTAACTAAAGCATCTTTAGCTAGCATTGGTTCGCAAATAGGGCAACGAGACCATGCCACTGTATTACATGCCTGTAAAACTGTGGACAATCTATCATCAACAGATAAGCAATTTAAAAAGTATGTTGATGATATTACTAAAAAACTTTCGATTTAAAAATTTATAAAATGATCAATATTCTGATGGTATGCTTGGGCAATATATGTCGTTCCCCATTGGCCGAAGGCATTTTAAAATCCAAACTTCCTAAACAAGCGTTTACAGTAGATTCTGCTGGAACCGCAAACTATCATATTGGGAATCCTCCTGACAAACGTTCTATTGCAGTGGCTAAAAAATACGGTTTAAATATTTCAAACTTAAAAGGACGTCAATTTTCAGTATCTGATTTTGATCGTTTTGATTATATTTATGTCATGGACCAGTCTAACTTTGATAATGTACTGGAATTGGCAAGAAATGAAAAGGACAAAGCGAAAGTAAAATTCATTTTAAATGAAGTATATCCCAATCAAAACCACGATGTTCCCGACCCCTATTATGGCGGGGATGAAGGTTTTGAGTCGGTTTATAATATGCTCGATGAGGCTTCTGAGGTAATTGCAAAAAAACTTCAAGCTCAAATTTCTTGACAGGGCCACACCTCTTTTTTTATATTACAGAAATAACACATGTTAACCCGATTAAAACCATTTAAAAAATCATAAACCATTGATGAGCCACCCTATTGGAACACTATACCTAATCCCTACGACTTTAGGCGACAACGAACCTTTAGAGGTACTGCCCATATCTGTAAAAAAAATAATTGAACAAACCAATACCTTTATTGTTGAAAAT
Organism: Mariniflexile ostreae; assembly: GCF_042427585.1. NCBI lineage: Bacteria > Pseudomonadati > Bacteroidota > Flavobacteriia > Flavobacteriales > Flavobacteriaceae > Mariniflexile > Mariniflexile ostreae. Next base: position 31,290 of record NZ_JBHMFC010000103.1, read on the forward strand.
GAAAAAACAGCGAGACGGTTTATAAAAAAAATAAATCCTAGTAAACAGCAATCTACTTTAGAGTTATTTCCATTGAATAAGTTTACAGACAGCAGCTTACTTCCAGGGTTTCTAGAGCCATGTTTAAAAGGCTCCCATGTGGGCTTAATCTCTGAAGCAGGATGTCCTGGTGTTGCCGATCCTGGCGCCGAAATTGTAAAAATCGCCCATCAGAAAAATATAAAAGTGGTTCCATTGGTAGGACCATCTTCCATTTTAATGGCCATGATGAGTTCGGGGATGAACGGACAAAACTTTGCCTTTAATGGGTATTTACCCATAGACAAGACCGAACGAAAAGACGAGCTAAAGCGATTAGAGCGCATCTCTTTTGACCAAAACCAATCTCAAATATTTATAGAAACCCCTTATCGCAACAATAAAATGCTCGAAAGCTTGTGTGCTATTTTAGATGACGATACCCAGATTTGTGTAGCTTGCGACATTACACTTTCAACAGAATTTATAAAAACAAAAACTGCACATGCGTGGAAAAAAAATAGTGTAGATCTCCATAAGAGACCTACAATATTTATCATACACAAATATAAATATTAGTATAGGCTTTTTAAACTGAATTTGCTTTGGCCTTCTTATCCGGTTTTAAGAATGACGTGTCGTAACCTGAAAACCGTTTCATGTAATACTCTATAGTGGTACCATAACCATCCTCAAAATTATCTACGCCATAACTTCTCAAATAACTTTTTACACTGCCTGGACCTGATAAATGTGCCGCAGCTAGAATTCCAGATTCGGTAATTAAAATACCATTAATTCGTTTACCTACAAAGTTCCTAATATCACGTCTTAAAATCCACTTATTACGTTGTGCATTGGCAATAAATGCTCTTTCTTGAAGTGCTGGATCATTTAAAAACTTTTCAGTATTGTAAATACCAATTAGCTTCAAGGTTTCTTTACCAAATTGGTATTTACCTAAATATCCATAACTATTTACAGTAAAATAATTACCTCCAGACTCTTTAAAAGCCAATGCTTCTTTAAAGCCTACAAACGATTTTCCCAAATGTGGTGAAAACAATTTACTCTCTTTCTCTGACGATAAATTGCCAAACGTAGCACTATCCCCTTGGTTAACTGTATAATTCAATACTAATCCCTTGGTTGAGTATTTACTGATATCGAACGCTTTATCATTAGAAAGCGAAACAAACAATAGAATACATATTGTAAGTGATATTGTAAAATAACTTGCAATACTTTTTCTCATAATTTATAAATTTTTTGGGCAAATCTTAATATAAAATAAGCCTTGAAATTTGAGCGTGCAAAATTACGCTTTTTTTCAATTAATTCAAAATTAATCGTTTATGTGTTCACTTTAATTGTAGAATAGATGAAATACACACCTTTCCTTATTAAATTCTAAGGCAGGGAATGGAATCTTTATCGAATTGAAAATACTGAAAACCGACTTTAAAAACGCCGAATTTGTTTTTATTTTTTTTAAATTCACATCAAAACTCAAATAATATTGAGCCATCCGGTCTTGGTTTGACATAAAAGAATCGTCTAAACCAGAGACCCCCGTTAACATACCTTCAGCCCCATATCCTAAGGCAATATTAAACCATTTTGGAATTTGGCTATCTTTAAAAAAAGCATGTAAATTAATACTTAACCAATACGTTTGTCCGTTATAATCCTTTAACACCTCTTCTAGTAAACCATTGCCTAACTTATCTGGCCGTTGTGAAGCATATTTTGTTTGATGAAAAGAAAATTTTAATGCCACACGTTGCTCATTCCATAAGAGCTCTTGGCCAATATACAATCCAGTTCCCGCAGCATTTGCTGCAATATCACCCCAAGAAAATCCCCATTCTTTCGAGAAACCATCTAAAACCTCTACTGCTGTTAAAAATCCAAAACCTAAAGTACCACCATAAAGTAACTGATTTTTTTTACTAACACCGCTCCAATTTAAAGTTTCTGCACCAAACCGCCCTAACTGATAAGCCGTAAAGGCATGCCCCATTTTATCCATTTGAAACCATTCCTGATTATCATTTATAGTATGAAATTTAGAACGGGCATACTCTTGATACCACAACTGATCTAAAGCTATTAACGATATACTTGCAAGAGCCGCCTCTGTAATTACCACAAAATCCCTGCGCGTTTTATTTAAAACCTCACTAGACTTCAACAAAACGGGCGCTTCAATTTGGGACAAAGACAAAAGAGGCAGTAAGAGGAAAAATAATGCATATATAAAAGACGAGCGTTTCATCTGTTTATACCCTGAGAAGACAAATACCTATGGTATTCTCTCGCGTTTACATTATGTTGGGATAAGGTTTTGGCAAATTTATGATAGCCCAAGCGATTTGCATCTGCAGCAAAATACAGGTATTGGTGTTTTTCGTAATTTAAAACAGCATCAATAGCAGAAATATCTGGCATAGCGATTAGACCTGGTGGTATGCCAAGATTTTTATATGTATTATAAGGTGAATCAATATCTTTATGAATATTCAAAACTCTTTTTATAACGGTATTTTTATATTGTGGCAATTGGTAAGCTGCAAATTTTAATGTAGGATCTGCTTGCAATGGCATACCTATTCGCAATCGATTCATATAAACCCCCGCAATACGCGGTTGCTCTTCAGATTGTTTGGACTCTTCATAGACTATGGACGCCAACGCTATAACTTTATCGCGAGATAAGCCAATAGTTTCTGCTTTGTTTTTTCTAACATCATTCCAAAATCTATTATATTCTTTAAACATCCTGCTTCTGTATTGTTCCGCAGAGGTATTCCAGAAAAACTCATAACTATTTGGCAAATACATGCCTAGAGCTGTAGCAGGTGTAAAGCCATTGGCCTTCAAGAAAGCCTCATCTTTCATCGCATGTAATAAAGATAAGCTGTCTTCCTCTATTTGGCTGGCAATGCGACCCGCAAGTTTTTCAATACTATCTTGGTTGTTGAAAGATAAAGTAATGGGAATATTACGGCTTCTTATCGAGTTGATAATAGCATTGTTATTCATTCCCTTTTTTATTGCGTATTTCCCCGCTTTTATATTCGTAATATATTTTTTACGTTCTGCCAATGCATCAAATGTCTCTATATCTATTAATAGGGGTTCCAATTGGCTACGAACCTCATTATATCGACTATTAGTAGGAATGTAAATGTAGGCCGTTTCATTATTAAAAGCGGTGTTAGGCTTAAACATAGCGGCATAGATATAATATGCAAAAAAAGCAGAAATGACCAAGCCAACGAGGGCTATAACTATAAGTATTTTTTTTATATACATCTATTTATTGATGAGTTGAAACACATATTCATTTTTATAAACTCCGTTGGAATAACTCCAATCTTTTTTTAATCCGATTTTTTCGAACCCATGATTCCGAAACAACTTGAGGCTCACGTCGTTTTCTTCAGAAATATTACAATACAACTGATGTAGCCCTAAATGCATAAAACAATAGTCAATCAGTATCTTAAGAGCTTCACTTCCATAACCTAATTGCCTGTTTTTTTCATTTTTTACTACAATGCCTACTCCTGCTCTTTTGTTCTTAAAGTCGAAATCGAAAAGATCGATTAAGCCAATGGCTTCATTATTATAAGTGGAGATTACCAATCGCAATTGTTTGGCCTCATAAATATCTTGATGGGCGTTTTCTAAATATTGTTTAATTAAAAACCTAGAATAGGGCGCAAGAGTACAGCTTATTTCCCAAATAGACTCATCATTTTCAACAGCATGGACAAAATCCAGATCTTCTGGTTCTAATGCCCGTAAGTAAACACCATTTCCTTTTAAACTTATCCGATCCATTCGCCTTTAAAAACAAATTTTGCAGGTCCTATTAACCAAACGTTTTTATAGCCCCCATTCTGCACCTCAAACCGCACTTGCAGCTGGCCGCCCTGAACTTCTAATTTTATAAGGTTTTCTTCTGTTTCTCCAATATAATGCATGGCCAAAGCCACTGCAGTTACACCTGTGCCACATGACAAAGTTTCATCTTCCACTCCACGCTCATAGGTACGAACTCTAAAATTTGTTTCAGATAATTTCTTCACAAAGTTAACATTGCTACCTGTATGGTTATAGGGCGCACCATAGCGAATCCTAGCGCCTTCTGTTTTAATATCAAAATCCTCTATCTTGCTTTCAAACTGCACATGATGGGGGGATCCTGTATCTAAAAAAACATGGTTTGCAAATCTATCAACCTTGGCCACGTCTTGCATCTGGAGGTTTACAACACCATTTTCAATAGTTGCATGGTGCAGACCATCAATAGCTTCAAAAGAGCATTTGCGCTCTATAATGCCCAGTTGTTTTGCAAAAGCAACCAGACAGCGCCCACCATTGCCACACATGGAACTTTCGTTACCATCGGCATTATAATACACCATTTTAAAGTCTAAAACCGTATGATTTTCCAATAAAATGAGTCCGTCTGCTCCTATGCCAAAACGTCTGTCGCATAATAAAGCGATGTGTTTGGTATTGTTTTTGTCGAATAGTTGTTGACGATTATCAATCATCACAAAATCGTTTCCTGTTCCTTGGTATTTATAAAAAGTATGTTGCATAATAAGCGACAAATATATAAATATTAACCGATTTTTTGGTTGTTAATCGCACGTTAAAGTTCAAGTTAAAAACCGTTAAAACATAAATAGCGATTCAATAAACCTTTAAATTTATTCGTTATTGTCTTATTTCAAACATAATTTAAATAAAATTAAAACATATATCTAATGAAAAAAATTGTATCCTTACTATTGGTTTCTGCACTAGGTGGCATCATGGCCTTAAGTGCTTATAAGTTTTTTATAGAAGAAAATGTTTCTACAGCGCAATCCAGTAAAGAAAGTTCTGGAGCATCTTTTCTTCCCATAAACCATACGTCGAACGCGGCATTATACAAACCTTTTGACTCCCCCGATTTAACTACCGCCGCAGAAAATAGTATCCATTCTGTGGTTCATGTTAAAAACACGTCCATCCGATCCCGACAAATGACCATTGAAGACCTCTTCTACGGAAGACGATCACAGCAACCGCAAGTAGGGACTGGTTCTGGCGTTATCGTTACACCCGATGGCTATATTATAACCAATAACCATGTTATTAACAACTCCCAAGAGCTTACCGTAACTTTAAACAACAATAAAACCTATGATGCTAAAATTATTGGGTCGGATGCGAAAACGGATATTGCCTTATTAAAAATTGAAGCCGACAACGATTTGCCGTTTGCTACATTTGGAGACTCCGATCAAGTGAAAATTGGCGAATGGGTTCTTGCTGTTGGTAATCCGTTTAATTTAACCTCTACAGTTACAGCGGGTATTATTAGTGCTAAATCACGCGATTTAAGTGGCACAAACTCACAATCTTTCATACAAACTGATGCCGCCGTAAACCCAGGAAACTCTGGAGGTGCTTTGGTAAACACCAATGGAGAGCTTATTGGCATTAACACAGCTATATCCTCTCAAACGGGTTCTTATATAGGCTATTCATTTGCGGTACCAAGTAATATTGCTCGAAAAGTGATTGAGGACATTATGGAGTATGGTAATGTACAAAATGGCATTTTAGGGGTTAACGGTGGTCCTTTAAATAGTAAAACCGCAGAAATGGTTGGTGTAAATGACACTCAAGGATTTTATATAGAAGGTGTTGTGGAAGATTCTGGAGCTAAGAAAGCTGGTTTAAAAAAGGGAGATATTATAAAAGAAATTGACCAAGTTAAGATTTCAAAATTCTCAGATTTAAGTGGTTATCTAAGTACAAAACGCCCTGATGATATTGTAAAGATAACTTACTCACGAGACGGAAAATTAAATACTGTTCCAGTTACATTGGTTAGAAATGAAACTACCGTAATTCCTTTAGTGGGTCAAGTCAAAAATGCCAGTAAAGAAGATTTAAAAAAATTTAAAGCTGGTCATGGTGTGAAAATTATAGAACTAAACACTAAATATGCAGAGTATTGGGAAAAAAACGGAATTAAGCCTGGAACAATCATTACCGCTATAAATGATACGAAGGTAAACTCGGTGGATGATGCTCAAAACATATTAAAGAACAGCTCGCCTAATCAACCTTTAAGAATTGAAATTATAAATGCTAACGGCGAAAAAGAACGTTATAATTTTAGATAAAAAAAATAATCTAAAGATGTTTATTTAAAAACATCTAAAATATTTTTCGAACCGTATATAATTTAGCCTCACTTTTGTGAGGCTTTTTATTAAAACAAATGCTAGTTTCTTTTAAAACAAGCACTATATAAACAATATTTTATAACTTGCGAAAATTTAGCAATCTATATTAAACTACTCATAAATGAAATCTATTCCATTACTACTTTTAACAGTAGCACTTTTTACTTGCTCTTTCACATCATTCTCACAAGCTGATACAGATGAAGACAAGCTATCTTTAAACAGCGGCACTATAGATAATCAGTTTGACTTTGTAATACAAAAGTCTAACGGCTGGAGAGATGAAAGGGGACAAACTTACAAGGTGATAAGAAGTAATTGGTTAACAGATTTAAAAGCCCACACCTTAGATAGTTTAAAAGCAGTTAAAAAAGATTTAGTAGACACTCAAATTGTTGTTAAAAGTCAAGATAAAGAAATATCTGACCTTAAGACGAATTTATCTAACACTAAAAATGAATTAGAAAACACACATGAAGAAAAAAACAATATGGCCTTGTTTGGTTTACAAATGAGCAAGACCAATTATAATGTGCTCATGTGGTCTATTATTTTAGCACTACTTGTCTTATTACTCTTTTTTATCTATAAATTTAAAAACAGCAATGCCATTACAAGGTTGGCACAGGACAACCTTGCTGAAGTAGAAGAAGAGTTTGACGAACACCGAAAAACAGCTTTGGAACGTGAGCAAAAAGTACGTCGCCAGCTCCAAGATGAAATCAATAAGCAAAAACTTAAAAAATAACTCATTTATTCCTTTTGGATTTTCAGTTTTGGACTTAAATTTTAAGGTCTAAAAAAACTTTTATAATATTTTATTTTAACGTCTTCTAAAACCACTTTAATTACAAAGTGGTTTTTTTATTTCTACCTATGTCTTGTAAAAAGCATCTTGTAAATCTACAAAGAATAGATCCTTTACAACCTCAAAACTTAAAAGTAAAGAATCCAATTACCATACTATTTGGTAGGCCATTACTACTTTATCGAATTACTTTTAAAATGTTGAGTCGGTTTTTTTTTGGGGACTCAAATAAAGCAACCATATTTTTACTTCATTAGTATTTTAAAGCCATGGCACCCCATACTTTTAAAAAGACAAAAAACAAATTTAGATTACTCTAAATGTTTTATTAGCTGAATCTAATTTAATATATTTGCCATGTAATATTATTACGGAAAACACTTTAAGGCATCACCATTTAATTTATGTCTATAAGTAAATACCATAATTCACTAAAACACTAAAATGAAAATGATTGACATTACATTGGATTTACCGGAGTTGCCTTATCCATTACACGCATTAAATCCTATTATTTCGGAAGAAACTTTTAATTATCATTATGGCAAACATCATGCGGCCTATGTTAATAACCTAAACAAAATGGTTAAAGACACGTCTTTAGAAGCATTTAGCGTAAAAGATATAATTAAACATGCTAAGCAAGAAAAAAACTCTGGATTATTTAATAATGCAGCACAGCACTGGAACCATAGTTTTTTCTGGAACTGCCTGTCTCCAAATGGTGGCCAAGAGCCTTCGGGGCATATAAAAAGCCTTATTAACAGAGATTTTGGTGATTTTGAAAGCTTTCAGGAAATCTTTTCAAATACAGCAACGCAATTATTTGGAGCAGGTTGGGCATGGTTAGCACAAAATGAAAATGAAACATTAGAAATAATCCCTATGAAAGATGCCCATACGCCATTAACAGAAAACAAAAAACCAATTCTAACCTTGGATGTTTGGGAACATGCGTATTATATAGACTACAAAAATGCTCGTCCGAAATTCGTTGAAGCATTCTGGGACATCGTTAACTGGGATTTTGCAAATGAAAATTTAAAAAAACAGCTATGAGCGACACCTGTTTAAAACGTATAGAAAATTACTGGAAAGCTAAAACGGAAGCCTCGAATATTTTATTTAATAAAGGACGGTACGAAGAAGCGCTATTAGGATACCGAGATGCTTTATACCGCTCTGAAGTCTTAAATAACAATCGGCTTAAATGTCAAAAATTAGAAATTCCTTTTATACAACTGTACATTATATCCTGTAATAATATTGCCAATACTTATGAAGAGCTCGGTAACCTTATAGAAGCTGAAAAAATGCTGAAGCAAAGTATTTATTTTACCCTGCATCTTATGAGTTCAAAAAGCATTGTCCAAAATGATATTCACTCTGAATTGAAACGGGCAACTTTAACCTATTATGAGTTTACTGAAAAGAATGGCCATTTAAAAATAAACAAGCAGCAACTCTTCAATAGACTAACAAAAGAACTATCTCTTTATAGCAGTATAGCGCTTAAAAACTAAAGTTTTAGAGCTTCTTAGAAAACTCAATAACAGCTATTTCAAAGCCTTATGCCCCTTGTATTTAACAAAAAAGACCGTCTTACAATAAATAAGACGGTCTTTTTAAATGGACAATTAATCTTAAAAATTAAATAATATTCGAACCTAAATTTTCAAACTAGCTTTATTTTGTTTTTTTGTGGGAACATTAAACTAATGTGATCTACATTTCTTAAACGGTTTAGATAAAGTCTAATGTCACTAGTGCTTTTTACAATACTCTTCTTCTTTATGGAATCAATCGGCACATCTTCACAAACCGTTTCTTTAATCCAGGTGCTATGTATTTCTGTAGCAACGTTAGCACCTATAGCACGAACCGTTTTAATGCGTGACGGAACTTCAACTGTTATCTTCTGGTTTTCTGCACTTGCGAGAGAAAAAGAAATCAATAAAACCAATAAGATATAATATTTTGCCATCGCCCTTTGTGTACCTTGATAAAACCAAATATAAAGCCGCAGGACACCTTAAACACAATATATTAGCTATAAGCCCTAGGAAACTCGATAACTAGTGAAATGACATTTTTTTATCGACAAACAGATTAACTACCTGTTTTTAATGATTAAAAACATGAGAAATACATTTCATCGTATATTTTATATTTTTAAAAGGAAAATTCTTTTTTTTGAAATCAGTATTAGAGATTTATTAACGGCTTTACTTTTAAAAATAGGACATAGAATGCTATATTTGCTTCAAACAAAAAACACCAATGACAGAATTACAGAACATCATAGAGAAAGCTTGGGATAACCGAGATTTATTAAAAGATACGGCAACAACTTCAGCCATTAGAGAAGTTATTGAATTACTTGATAAAGGTAAAGTTCGCGTTGCCGAACCAGTTGCAAACGGATGGCAAGTTAACGAATGGGTAAAAAAAGCAGTGGTTTTATACTTCCCCATACAAAAAATGGAAACTTTAGAGGCTGGTATTTTTGAATACCATGATAAAATGCCTTTAAAAACCAATTATAAAGAACAAGGCGTTCGAGTTGTTCCAGGCGCTTCAGCAAGACAAGGCTCTTACTTGTCTCCTGGCACTATTTTAATGCCAAGTTATGTAAATATCGGTGCTTATGTAGATGAAGGAACCATGGTCGATACTTGGGCAACCGTTGGTAGTTGTGCACAAATTGGTAAAAACGTCCATTTGTCTGGCGGTGTTGGCATTGGAGGGGTTTTAGAACCTTTACAAGCGGCTCCTGTAATTATTGAGGATAATGTATTTATAGGCTCACGCTGTATCGTTGTAGAAGGTGTGCACGTAGAGACTGAAGCTGTTTTAGGCGCTAATGTGGTACTTACCATGAGTACAAAAATAATAGATGTTACAGGAGATACGCCTGTTGAAATGAAAGGACGTGTACCTGCACGCTCTGTGGTAATCCCAGGAAGTTACACCAAAAAATTTCCTGCTGGCGAGTATCAAGTTCCTTGTGCTTTGATTATTGGAAAACGTAAAGAAAGCACCAATAAAAAAACATCATTAAATGACGCACTACGTGAAAACGATGTCGCTGTTTAATTTACAGCAACAGTAAATGCAATAAAAACTTGAAATCTCAGATTAACTTTAATCTGAGATTTTTTTTATTAAACCATTTTTTAAATTTCTACATATTATAACTCAAAGTCCTTCAAGAATAGAAGCTCTTAAAACGATTAAAATAAGACCTAATATCTATTAGAAACTAGGCATTCTTCTAAACCTGTTTTTGTTTATATTTGAATGCAAAATTAAATGAGGTATCTCTTATTTCCCAAACTTTGAACTTACACACTTTCCAGGTGTTATAATTTTTATTGTATGTCAAATTATATCAAGAGTTTTGAACTCTTTTTTAAACGTATTGTTTTAGTTGTTTTAACATATCAAGTATGTCGTTTATTGTTTTTATACTTCAATCTTAAAACTTTTAACGACCTTAGTTTTAATGTATTTTTAGGAGGGTTAAGGTTTGATTTCTCTGTTATTGCTTATACCAATATTGTTTTTGCCCTATTACATTTAATCCCTGGAAATTTCAAATATGCTTCTGCATATCAAAATCTATTAAAAGTGACTTTCTTTTCGGTTAACTTCCTGTTTATCCTTACTAATTTTGTAGACTTCAAATATTACGACTTTACAGGTAGACGGAGCTCATATAGTATGATTACCGCAAAAGGTATGGAAAATGAAATTGGCGGATTGGTCTTTTCTTTTTTAGCCGAGTTTTGGTACTTGCCTCTTATCGCCATTATTTTAGCTGTTGTATTTTGGAAACTACTCCCCGATTTAAAACACCCCATAAGTCTTAAAAAGACGCCTTTAAAAATAGCATTAAAACAGGTAGGCTTATGCTTATTGGTTTTAAGCAGTTTAGCTGTTTTTGGCAGAGGTGGTTTTCAAAAAAAACCTTTACGTATTGTAGATGCTGCTAATTATGGTGCTATAAACCATTCCTCCCTAGTATTAAACACCCCTTTTTGTATTTTAAAAACCATAGGAAAAAATGAATCGTTAAAAAAAATGGCATTTTATACAAAAACAGAATTAGACAGTGTCTATAGCCCTGTTTTAGAAATAGCTCCAAAACATCCCCGTAATAACAAAAATATTGTTATTCTTATTTTAGAAAGTTTTGGTAGAGAGAACTTAAATATAGGTCAAACTCCTTTTTTAGATTCTTTAATCACCCAATCCTATTATTTTAAAAACGGTTTTGCAAATGGCAGATTATCAATAGATGCAGTACCGTCTACCCTTTCCAGTATTCCTGGCTTATTAAATCAATCTATTATTACCTCTAGTTATTCTTTAAACAACGTTTATGGTCTACCTAAAATATTAAAAGACAATGGGTATTACACTTCCTTTTTTCATGGTGCTTTTAACGGAAGCCAGAATTTTGACCAATATTGTAAGGTTGCCGGTTTCGATGACTATTTTGGAAAAAATGAATATGAAGGCCCGGAGTCCTTCGACGGTAAATGGGGCGTTTTTGATGAAGAGTTTTTACAGTTTTTCAACTCAAAACTAAGTACATTTCAACAGCCTTTTTTTACTACCCTTTTCACAATTTCATCACACAACCCCTATACCATACCTGAACGATACATCGGTAAATTTCCCAAAGGAACAACGGAAATACAAGAATCTATTGCCTATTCAGATTATGCTTTAAAACAATTTTTTAAATCTGCTCAACAAGAAGCTTGGTACAAGAATACTCTTTTTGTAATTACAGCAGACCATACCTCTGTTAACCCATCATCGGATGTGTTTAGAACTCCTGTTGGTAAATTTCGAGTTCCTATTTTATTTTTTGATCCTTCAAATACGACTTTAAAAGGGGAAAGCCAAAAAAACTTACAGCAATTAGATATTATGCCCTCTGTAATAGACTATTTAGGAATTCAGGCAAAAATTATAAGCTACGGCAAGTCTTACACTTCAGAAGAAGATTTTGTTGTGTATTTTTTAGATAACATCTATCATGTTATTATGGGAGATTATTATTTGGCCTTTTCTGGAACGGAGTCTTTAGCACTATATAATATAAAACAAGATCCCTTATTAAAAAAGAACCTTTTAAAAGAACTTCCTGATAAAACCAAAGCTTTAGAAACTTTTATAAAAGCCTATATACAGTCTTTTAATGAACGTATGATTGATAATGATTTAATCTTATAGCATATACCAAATAAAAAAGAATCTTAAAATTTACCACTATGAAAATTTTAGTAATTCAACAAAAAATGATTGGCGATGTGCTTACAAGCAGCATTTTATTTAAATTTTTACGAGCCAAATACCCAAATGCACTTTTAGATTATCTAATTAATGAACACACCTTACCCGTAGTCCAAAACAATCCAAATATTGATAATTTTATTTTATTTACTAAAGAAGAAGAAAGCAGCAAACCTGCACTTCTAAAATTCTCAAGAAAGATAAGACAAACAAAATATAATGTTGTTATTGATGTATATTCGAAACTATCCAGTAATGTGATCACCCTTTTTTCTGGTGCAAAAACTAAAATTTCTTATTACAAACCTTATACTGTACTTATATACACCCATAATATAAGAAGAATTAACAAAGCCGACAACATGTCTAGCTTAGCGATTATAAACCGCTTACAATTATTAAAACCTCTAGATATTGAGGTAAACACAGCTGTTCCAAAAATATATTTAACTCCCGAAGAAATTTCTAAAAGCAAGCATTTTTTAATTAACAAACAAATAGACTTTACGAAACCAATTTTTATGATTAGTGTTTTAGGAAGCGGAGCAAACAAAACCTATCCTTTTCCTTATATGGCGAAAGTTATAGATCGTATTGCAAAGCAAACACAAGGTCAAATTTTATTTAATTACATACCAAATCAAGAAGAGCAAGCCAAAGCAATCTATATTTTATGCGAGCCAAAAACACAAACGCAAATCTTATTCAATGTCTTTGGTAAAAATCTTCGTGAATTTCTCGCTATTACAAAGCATTGTGATGCCTTAATTGGAAATGAAGGTGGTGCAATTAATATGGCCAAAGCCCTAAATATTAAAACATTTTCTATTTTTTCGCCTTGGATTGACAAGGATACTTGGGGCCTTTTTGAAGATAATAGAACACATGTTTCTGTACATCTAAAAGACTATAGTCCTGAAATTTATAATAATAAAACAGAAAAAGACATGAAAAAAGATGCGTTAGAAATTTATCGTGATTTTTATCCAGACTTATTTGATGAAAAATTAAAAGTCTTTTTGCAGCAAACCATAAGTCATAAATAATAAAGCTTAAGGTTTTTAAGCCAATTCCATTTAACCATTACCACCATATTATAAACCGAATGAAAAAAATTACCGCAATTATACCCACGGGAAATGAAATTCACAATATTGAAGCTGTTATAGCTTCTGTTAATTTTGCTGATGAAATACTAGTCGTGGATAGTTTAAGTACAGATGGCACTTATGAAAAGGCCCTAGAACTTGGCGCAAAAGTGATTAGGCGTGATTACGAATATTCTGCGTCTCAAAAAAACTGGGCCATCCCTCAAGCATCTCATGAATGGATTTTATTGGTAGATGCTGATGAGCGCGTAACCCCAGAACTTAAAAATGAAATAATAGAGCTTCTTAAAAACCCCAAAGAAGGTGTAGTGGCCTATTGGATTAAAAGATTGAACCACTTTATGGGAGAACCTGTGCATTATAGTGGTTGGCGAAACGATTCGGTAATTCGTTTGTTTAAACGGGATTCTTGTAAATATCAAGACAAACATGTGCATGCTGAAATTATTGCCAATGGCGCCATTGGAAAGTTAACGAACAAACTATATCATAACACTTATATTACTTTTGATAAGTATATCGAAAAAATGAACCGTTACGCCACATGGCAAGCTAAGGATTATGACAAAAAAACAGGACAACTAACGCCTTATCATTTTATACTCAAACCCTTTTGGGGATTCTTTAAGCATTACGTAGTGCAAAGTGGTTTTAGAGACGGAGTGGTTGGCCTAACCATAGGGTATATTCAAGGTTATGTTATATTTATGCGCTATGTAAAATTATGGCTATTAAGAAGAGGCTTGGAATAAATTATTTATCTAAAAACAAAGCATCTATCGTTTTTTTGCAGTTTTTCCACGTATAAGGCTCCACATTTTATATCGGATTTTGAGTAACCCAGCACTCCAAATGACTCTTAGCGATAGGATAAGGAAGTTTCTAAATTTTGAAAGCGAAACGCTACATTCAATTATTAGAAATGAAAAAAATTAACAACAGAAAAGAGCACTGTAATCATAATTCAAAACTAGAAATAAAATGAAATATTTAATTTACTGATGATTATTTTATCAATGATTGGATCCTGTAAAATGAAATTTTAAATAAAAAGTTAGCTCATAAAAAAGTCACAGAAGCTCATGACAATATCTATTTAGAAAGTGAAACGTAGAGTACAACTATAGATTTTATATGTACGATATTGAGTTTATACGAGCAGACAAACTACAATGGAAATGCACATAAGACGATGAAAAAAGAGCAGATGAGAATTATCCAACCCTATATCTTAATAGGCATTCGCTTTTATATTTTGGATAAAACAAAGTAATAAATTATTATCCCGACTATTAACCTGAAAAGCAACACCATAAATTGCTTTTTGGTACAGTGCCAATGCAGAATCTTTTTCCGTACTCCAATTGAAGTGGGTTTTGTTTTTTTTAACTCAAATTAATGATTGTTAGTTATTAAAAGTCGTATTTTCAATATACATTTCTTTTTCAAATCTTGTTGAAAGCGCTTCTACTTGAAGCGTTTTGTGAGGTTTTAATTTTGAAACATTAGATTTCGTTGTAACGCCCCTAATATCATCAAGTGCCGCTTTTAAAACCACTTCGTTTTCATCTCCAAACGCTTTAATACTATTCCAATACTGTGCTTCTTCCACCTCAATATCTGGGTTAAATCCTTGAGTATAATCACTTTCACCGTTTTTATTAAAAATCTGAAAAACGATAGGCTGCATCGCTTTTGTATGGGTTGGATTTGCCAATTGTCGGCCTTGGAAATCTGTCGCTGGTGTATCATATAATGTTATAGATCCCACATTTTTACCATAAGTTGTAGTACCTACTAATTTTACAGAAGGCATATAGGGTTTTAATCCATTAATAACCATCTCACTAGCCGATGCCGTGTCATCAGAAGTTAAAATATATAGGCCTTCTAGCATATTCAACCTGTTAATCTCCTCTACTCCTATTTTGACATCATTGGTATCAAAAACCTGTAATTGGTTCGAAAAATGATACGCATGATTTTCGTTAGTATGTTTATCGTTAAATTTTAAAATTGCAAAAGGATCTGTTCCTGCATCGGCATAAATCATGCTTGATAAATAAGCAGATGTTAAGACCGACCCGCCTCCATTTAACCTTAGATCAAGCACCAAAATATTTATATTTTCATTTTTAAAAACCGAAAAAGCCGCGTTAAGCTCATCGTGATACGCTGTTCTAAAACTGTTATATACCAAATACCCCACTTTTTTTCCATTTATATTAGGAAACACTTTCGTTACATGTACGGGGTTTTCAGAAAGCACCACAGATGCGATGGTTTTATCAGCCAGAGGACTAAACACACCATTGTTTTCAGAAACAAAAGATAAGGTTACACTTTCGTTTGATAAATGAGTTGCAAGATCATTCAAGTTATTTATATTTAAAACACTACCATTTATAGCATTTATAAGATCCCCTCTTTTAATACTGGCCTTACTACCTGGGGAATGGTTCGCAACGTATTTGACAAACAAAACAACGTCACCATTTGCATGGGTTTGAATGGCTTGAAATTTTAAACCAAAAGATTTTGAAATCCCTTGAAACTGCTGTTGCAAAGCGATATAATCTTCTACAAACCAAGAAAAACGATCGGTTTCGGCATATTGAAACCTTAAACTATTAAATAGCGCTTTAGGAGAATCAAATTGATTTAAGTACGCTTCATAAGCATCTGTATCATCATCTTTAGTATCTGAAAGTTCTGGAACTTCCAATTGCCAATTGTACCACGAATTCATGCCTTTCCAAACAAAATCGTTTATTGAGCTGTTAGTCGACGGATGATCATCGTTATCTTTATAACAACTGGTTATAAAAAAAGTGAGACATAAAATTACAAATGGAGCTTTAAAATTTTTCAAGGGACGTTTTATTATAAGTAATCTATAAAACCTTAAATTTACTTACAATTTTTTGTAATAAAAAAATAAATAAAACATTTGTTACGCTCTCAAATCAGAATAAAACAACCACTATGGGGGAGCTATACTTTTGATAAATAAGTCCAAAAAGTAAAATTCAGGAATTTAAGTGGGTTTTTAATGTAACAAAACAGAAAAGCAGTCGTCTTAATAACAAATAGCCGTTATACGCTTTTTTAAATGCAACCAAAAATGACTCCAATAGAGTTTTTAAATAAGGTAGCTCCTTTTAAAGATAAGGTGTTTCGCTTAGCAAAGCGATTACTGGTTTCTAAAGAAGAAGCTGAAGATGCCACCCAGGAGATTCTGTTGAAATTATGGAACAATAAAACCAAAATTGAAACCTATAAAAATTTAGAAGCATTCTCTATGACGATGACAAGAAATTTTTGTTTTGATAAATTAAAATCGAAACAAACACATAACCTAAAAATTATCCATAGTAATTATGAAGACAAAAGCACTCCATTGGGAAAGCAAGTAGAGTTAAATGACAGTATAAATTGGGTAGAAAAAATAATAGAAACATTACCAGAACAGCAAAAAACGATTATTCAACTTAGAGATATAGAAGCTTATAGTTATAACGAAATAGCCGAAATACTGGAAATGACTAATACAGCAGTGCGTGTTGCCCTATCGAGAGCAAGAAAAACCATTCGTGAAAAACTGATTAACATCCACAATTATGGAATTAAATAATATAGAAGTATTAGTAGAAAAATACGAAAATGGAAAAACAAACTTGAATGAAGAACAGCAATTAAAAATTTACTTTTCTCAAGAAAATATTGCGCCCCATCTAGAGGCATACCGTATTATGTTTACTTATTTTAGAGAAAACAAACAAGAGCAATTTACTAAAGCCCCACGATTTAGCACAAGAAAAAGTCGTTTTTACAAATGGATTCCCGTAGCAGCAGCCCTCCTTATATTAATGGGGATTTACTATACAAAGACAGTAAACAACAATGATTTAGGAACTTTTAACGATCCAGAAATAGCTTTAATAGAAGTCTCCAAATCCCTAGAAATGATTTCCGAACACTTTAATAAAGGGGCAGCCACTGTAGGATACCTTGAAGAAGTAAATAGAGGCACAGCTACTCTTGGGTATCTTAATGAAATTGAAAACACCGTACGCATCATTTTTAAACCTTATAACTAAAAGCAAAATGAAAATAATATTAAATATAAAACCAATGAAGAAAAAATCTATATTAATTATAATGGCCCTTATTTTACTTCCAGTAACGGGTATGGCACAGAATATTTTTGACAAGTATAGCGACGATACCAATGTTACCTACGTGTCCATCAAGCCAAAAATGTTTCAAATGATTGCTAAAATAGGTATAGATACTGAAGATGCCGAAGCCATGGCATATATGGACATGGTAAAAAGCATTACCAGTTTTAAGACCATCGTTACCGATAATAAAAGTATTTCTGAAGATATTGCAAAGTGGGTTAAATCCTCATCAAACACTTTAGAAGAGTTAATGGAAGTAAAAGATGAAGGCTCGGAAGTAAAATTTTATGTAAAAGAAGGTAAAGATAGCGACCATGTAAAGGAGCTGCTCATTTTTGTAAATGGTATGGACAAGATTTTAAAAGAATCTGTTGAAGTTGACGGTAAACAAAGAAAAATAGAAACTGTAATCGTCTCGTTAACGGGTGACATAAATTTAAATGAAATATCAAAGCTCACCGATAAAATGAACATTCCCGGAGGGAAGCATTTGGGCAAAAAGAAATAGCTAAATATCTGTTCACTAAAAAAGGTCTTTCATTAATTTTGAAAGACCTTTTTCTATTTTTTTTTATGAAAGCAAATTAATATTACTCCTCCGTATCCACCTTATCGTTTTCACTAGATTTGGTTACCATATATATATTTAACACAAAAGTAATGAGCATAATACTAAGTACGGTTAGAACTATAAAATTATCTAAAACACCCAAAATACCTGTAATAAATATGCAGGCTATAATACATCCACAAAGAATTAGAGATTGAGTGTCGTTTAACATAATTTAAATTTATATTCCTGTATAATTACTAGGCGTAATACGTTTTAATTCTTCTTTTATGGTGTTCGAAACCTCTAAAGTATCGATAAAATTTGAAATAGACCTTTGGTTTATTTTCTCATTGGTTCTTGTTAAGCCTTTTAAAGCCTCGTATGGATTAGGATACCCCTCACGACGAAGAATCGTTTGAATGGCTTCTGCTACCACTGCCCAATTGTTTTCTAAGTCTTCGGCAAACTTGCTCTCATTCAACAATAATTTCCCCAAGCCCTTTAGGGTAGATTTAAACCCGATTATCGTATGTCCAAAAGGAACGCCAACATTTCTTAAAACAGTACTGTCCGTTAAGTCGCGTTGTAATCTTGAAAGTGGAAGCTTAGCGGAAAGGTGTTCGAAAACAGCATTTGCAATACCTAAGTTTCCTTCACTATTTTCAAAATCAATCGGATTTACTTTATGTGGCATAGCAGAACTGCCTACTTCACCAGCTTTTATTTTTTGTTTAAAATAATCCATAGACACATAGGTCCAGAGGTCTCTATTTAAATCAATAATAATGGTATTAATACGCTTTAAGGTATCAAATAAAGCGGCCATATGGTCATAATGTTCTATTTGTGTGGTAGGAAACGAGTGGTACAACCCCAAGTTACCTTTTACAAACGTACCACCAAATGCTTTCCAATCAATATGCGGATAAGCCACATGATGTGCATTAAAATTTCCTGTAGCACCACCAAATTTTGCAGCATTAGGTATAGCGTTAAGTAAATTAAACTGCTCTTCCAAACGCACAGCAAACACCTCAATCTCTTTACCCAATCGTGTAGGAGAGGCTGGTTGCCCGTGGGTTCGGGCTAACATAGAAATTGTTGCCCAGTCTCTAGATAAGGTTTTTATTTTATCCAAAAGAATTGAATATTCTGGAATATACACCTCATGTATCGCTTCCTTAATACTTAAGGGAATAGCAGTATTGTTAATATCTTGAGAAGTCAATCCAAAATGGATAAATTCTTTATATTTTGATAAATTTAAAGCATCAAACTTTTCTTTTATAAAATATTCTACTGCCTTAACATCATGGTTGGTAACACTTTCTATTTTTTTTATAGCAAGTGCATCTTCCGAAGAAAAATTTTTATATATCGCTCTCAAATCATCAAAACGATCTTTAGGGACAGATTCCAGCTGTGGTAAAGGGATTTCGCAAAGTGCGATAAAATACTCAACCTCAACTAAAACACGATATTTAATTAAAGCTTCCTCTGAGAAATATGGAGCTAATTCGTTTACTTTATTCCTGTAACGGCCATCAATTGGTGAAATGGCACTTAGTGATGATAATGGCATTTTAATTTTGTTTTTTTAGAAGCTGTAAATATAGCTTTTTTACACGGAAGACAGAGAATGAAAGCATGAAGTTTTTCCTGCCAATAAAAATCAAGTCTCTTATATCTGTCTTAAAATACGGCATGTTATAGCCCTAAAACCATAACGTAGCTTTTAAAAACTTGCGTTTAGAAAAGCGAAGCCCTGCATGGGGCCACTCGTTTATCGGCTTAGCTTAAATGTTTTCTATATATGTGTGTTTATTTAATTTAATTCCTCTTATACGGGTTTTGTAGTTAAATGAAATTAGTATTTTTATACTATAAATTAAAAAAACCATAGAGGAGTAAAAAGAAATAGATGAAAACACTTAAAAGACTCGTATTCTTTTTAATTATAATCCTTTTAATAGCACAGTTTTTCAATCCCAAAAAAAACCAAGGTAATCTAAAATCTTTAGAGTATTTCTATGAAGATACAACCCCTCCAGAACACGTAAAAATCATACTTAAAAAAAATTGCACGAATTGCCATAGCAATGTAACACATTACCCTTGGTATAGTACCCTAACACCTCTAAATTTTTGGATTGCAAAACACGTAAAAGAGGGGAAAAACCATTTTAATATGTCCAATTGGCAAGGAAATGCGACCAAAAGAAAAGCCCAAAAATTTGAAGCATTAATTAAAATGTTTAAAACAAAGCAGATGCCCTTACCCCCCTACACATGGTACCATAATCAGGCAAAGCTAAATGACACCGATATAAAAGAAGTTGTAAATTGGGCTAAATTAGTACGACTAAAATATGGTTTAGAACCTATGCCGGAATAACTTTGATGCCTTTAAAGTAAAAATTATAACTAAAACATTTGCTACCACTTGTTTCGGAGTTTATATTTTAACAAAAAAATACTATTTCGTTTATGAATAAACATTTATTGGTTATCGGTTTTGTTTGGCCAGAGCCTAAAAGCTCTGCTGCTGGAAGTAGAATGATGCAATTGCTTTTGGCCTTTCAAGCCCAAGAGTACCACATTACATTTGCTAGTCCCTGTGCTAAAAGCGAAAATGCTTTTAATCTGGAAGATATTGGCATCACACAAGCTTCTATTACTTTAAACGATTACAGCTTTGATGAATTTATAAAAAAATTAGATCCAAGCGTAGTGCTTTTCGATCGCTTTATGATGGAAGAGCAGTTTGGCTGGCGTGTAGCAGCACAATGCCCAAATGCGTTTCGGGTTTTAGATACCGAAGACTTGCATAGTTTACGCAAAGGCAGACATCAAGCTTTTAAAGATAAAAAAAACTTTGATGATGCTTATTTATTCAACGACACTGCAAAACGGGAAATAGCTAGTATTTACAGATGTGACTTGAGTTTGATAATTTCTGAAGCTGAAATGGCCCTACTAATAAATCGGTTCAAAATAGACAAATCTTTATTGTTCTACTTGCCTTTTATGTTAGACAGAATTCCTGAGCACGCTATTGCCCAACTTCCAAAATTTAAGGAACGCCAGAACTTTATCAGTATTGGTAATTTTTTACACGAGCCCAATTACAATGCGGTATTATATTTAAAAGACCGCATATGGCCGCTTCTGCGCAAGCAATTACCTAAAGTAAGCTTAAATATTTATGGCGCTTACGCCTCACAAAAAGTAAATCAGCTACATAATGAAAAGGACGGTTTTCTAATAAAAGGTTTTGCAGATAATGCGCATAAAGTCATGCAAGAAGCTAAGGTGTGCCTTGCTCCTATTAGGTTTGGAGCTGGCTTAAAAGGCAAATTAGTAGATGCTATGCAAAACGGAACGCCTAGTGTTACTACAAATATTGGAGCAGAAGGCCTTTATGGACATACAGAACCCAATGGTTTTATTGAGGATAACACGGAGGAATTTGTTAATAAAGCAGTTCTATTATATCAAAATGAAACACTTTGGAATACCTGTCGCGACTATGGTTTTAAAACCGTTAATAAACGTTT
Source organism: Mariniflexile ostreae (assembly GCF_042427585.1). NCBI lineage: Bacteria > Pseudomonadati > Bacteroidota > Flavobacteriia > Flavobacteriales > Flavobacteriaceae > Mariniflexile > Mariniflexile ostreae. The sequence goes on from NZ_JBHMFC010000103.1 coordinate 53,086, forward strand.
CGATAAAATATCGCTTCAAAAACAATTATTTAATAGGATAACAGAAATATCCCAACACCTAAAGACGCACAGAACACACAATTTTATAGGTCAAATGCTCCAACATCATACCATGCAAAGCACAAAGTTTATGAGTAAATGGATTGAAGCCAAAAATGCTGACTACAAAAAATAGGGTTTTGGTCGTTTTCAACCTATTATGAAAACTATAGTTCTGAAAACGAGATAAAGATTACTAACAAATACCGTCGTCTAAAACTACACCTAAAACACCAACTGCTTAATTATAAAACACATACAAAACCTTAGCGTATTTATACATGGCAGATATGATAAATTGATATCCCCTTTAAATCTTAGAAATGATAGACGGAGCGCCTCTTTAAACGAACGGTGTTTTTAATGCCGATGAATATTAGTTTGTGGTAGTCCTTATTGATAATTCTGGAAATGCCCAGATATTTAAAGGCTGTTTTAGTTTAATTAGAGCATGAGCCCTTCTGCCCCCATGCTTTAAAACGATTGTTGCAAAGCATTTTCAATTTGAAGCTGTGCCAAGTCTAAAACTCGTGCAGAAGATCTTAACTTACTATTAATAATAGAAAGCTCTGTACATGCTATCAATACAGTAGATGTTTTGCAATAGCGTTCTAAAAGGACTTTAAATAGTTTCAAATGACTTTCTGAGGCTTCTGCTTTATACAGGCTTTGTCTTAAAGAATCTAAAGTATTAATATCGTTTAAAGCTGGGGCGTTTACAGCTACACCCATCGCTTCTAATTTAGATTTTACGTACACAGACTCCATGGTGTATTTCGAGCCAAATATAGTCACCTTTTGAGCCTTATGATGCTTTAAAGCGGAAAGGGCTAATGAAATAGGGTGGATAATGGGGTAATCGAAATTTCCTAAATCATAAGTTTCATGTAGTGTGATATTTGGAATAATACAGGTATCAATATCAAACTTAAAGCAAGCGTTTAAATGCTGTTCTAGTTCTGGAAGCAAAGTTTCAAATTGATTTGGTAAATGGGAGTTTATCTTATGAAAATCGACATTATATACCATGCACGGAAACGTATGGTAGCCTCCTCTTTCTTTATGATATTTTTTATTCAATTCTTCTAGATAAAACAGAGTACTTCGGCTGCCCAAACCTAAAATTCCTATCACCATTATATTATTTTTTAATTTTTTCCAAAATGAAATCTGCAAAATAATTATTGGAATCCATTAATTTATCAATAATTTTTAAGTTTGAATCCTTTAAAAGCGCATTTAAAACGGTTTCATTATATTTTCTAGAGGTTTCTGTATGGATACGTTCCCCTTTTTTTAATATAAATGTTTTATTTAATGCCCCAATTTTAACCTGTTGTGTTGTTAGACTTTTTAAAAAGCTTTGAGCAATGCCTTCTTTTTCGTCATATTCCGGGTCGTGTACAAACATATCCAAATTAAAATCAGCGTCTAACTCCCTATTGATGCGTTCTAGTAAATTAAGGTTAAACCGGCTGGTGATGCCTTGTGCATCATGATAAGCTGGCAATACAATATGCTTGGGTTTTATAAGGTCTACACCTAAAACCACTTTATCATTTTCATGCAATGCTGTACTGAGTTTTTTTAAAAACTCGGCTGCTTTTGCGTCGCTTAAATTTCCAATGTTAGATCCTAAAAAAAGTAACACTTTAGGTTTTTCGTAAGTTTTGATATCCTCTAAAACATTAAAATAATCGCCTTGTTTTGTATTGATCTTAATATTGGGCAGTTCTACATGGATTGTGCTTTCTAATTGTGATAATGCATTTTTTGAAATATCAACAGGCAAAAACGTAAACTTAAATCCCTGATTATCCAATACTTTTAGTAATTCCTTGGTTTTGGTACCGTCTCCCGCTCCTAACTCAATTAAATCAAAGTCCGTTTTATGGTTTATTTTTAATACTGAAATTAAATCTTGGGTTTTGTTTTTAAAGATATCATATTCAGCATTCGTGAGATAGTATTCGGGCATATTCATGATTTCAACAAATATGGCATCCCCTTTTTTATCATAGAAGTACTTTGAAGGTAAATATTTTACTGTCGCCGATAGCCCTAAGTCCACTTCGTTTTTAAAATGCGTACTAGCTGTACTTTTTATAACTGTTTTCTTTAACGTTGTTTGCATGTTAGGGTCTGATTTTATTTTTTGTTTATTTCGCGAGTCTAATACCGGTAACCTGCCATTGGGTTTCTGCTGGAAAAAAATTTCGATAAGTAGGTCTGCTGTGGTTTTTTGATGTGGCCGTAGAAGCCCCTCTTAAAACCATTTGGTTTATCATAAATTTACCGTTATATTCTCCTGCGGCACCTTCAGCTATCTTAAAATTAGGATAGGGCAAATATGCCGAGTTGGTCCATTCCCAACGTTTTCCCCATTGCAATTGGTGAGATGCGACTTCCCATTCAAACTCCGTTGGAAGCCTATAACCTGCCCATTGGGCAAACGCCGCCGCCTCGTAAAAAGACACATGCGCTATAGGATGTTTTGGATCCAAAGGTTTTAGACCAGAAAGCGTGTACTGGTGCCAAGAGCCTTTTATGCCTTTCCAATATAATGGTTTTTTAATATTTTCTTGCTGAATCCATTGCCAACCTTGATCAAGCCAATACGCAGGATTTTCGTAACCACCATCATTAATAAAATCCATATAAGAAGCATTGCTCACTAAGTGCTCTGATATTTCAAAAGGCTCTAAAAACACACGGTGTTTGCTCAATTCATTATCATAACAAAAAGCTTTAGAATCATGCCCTATAGCGTATATACCAGCTTCAATAGGAATCCAACCCGGCGCTTCATTATCTTGCTCTACCAAAGTAGTCTCCCAAAATTTTGGATAAGTCGGGTTATGGGAAAATGTATATTTTAAATCGGTTAAGAGCAATTCTTGATGTTGTTGCTCATGATTGATTCCTAACACAATCATTTTCAAAATCTTATCAGAAACCTCTTCATTCAAAAGACTCACTATTTTAGCATCTACATGCGCGCGATATTCAAAAATTCTTTTATGGTTTGGGCGCGTTATGAGGCCTCTATTTTCACGCTTTATACGCTCGCCTAAACTGTTATAATAACTATTAAACAAATAGCCAAAAGACGCATCGAAAACGGTATAGCCTGGAACATATACTTTCAATATCATTTCTTCAAAAAACCAGGTAGTATGTGCTATGTGCCACTTAGGAGGACTAGCAAAACATGCAGATTGTGGCGTGTAATCTTCTGGCTGCAAATGCTTGCAGAGTTGTTCTGTATAGTGTCTGGTGTCGAGATAATCTTTTAAAACCGTCATAGATTATCAAAGATACCAAGGAATTACTAAAGATTATAAATGGATAGGTCTTTAATATTAACCGATTTAGACTGAATATTAACCCAAAACACCAATTAGGAACGAGCAGTACCAATTTTATAGTATTAATGAACTTGTAGAGTAAACTTTGTATTAGCTTTTTATTTTGAAGTTAATTATAATGTCTTCCAAAAAAGACTGCTCCCTACAAAATGACATGTATAAACTTACAGCATTTCACAATTAAGGTATTGAAAGTTTATTTTTTTTTGAACATACTATCCATAATAGTATTGATTCCTTTAAAGGCAAGAAAAACAGCAAGAGAACATAATGCAACACCTACAATGAGAATAGGGATATAAAGTGGCTTTTCTTTATTAGAGAGTGCTATATGGAGCATAACCGGCCCTGAAAACATACAGGCTAAAGAGCCTCCCATAATTTTTAATCCTTTAACTAATAAGTCTTTATTTGTTCTATCTGTTTCCATGATTATAATTTTGAATGGCCAAACGCACACTTCCAAATTCTTTTAATAAGTGTTTTGCTTCTTCCTTAGGGATATTAAGTTCCGACATAATCATTTGCGCTCCCCTATCTACAAGTTTATTGTTGCTTAGCTGCATATCTACCATTTTATTTCCTTTAATATGTCCCAATTGGATCATGGTAGTTGTCGTTATCATATTAAGGACTAGTTTTTGAGCCGTACCCGCTTTCATTCTGGAGCTTCCTGTCACAAACTCAGGTCCTACAACAACTTCAACAGGAAACTGTGCCGTTTTCGACAAAGGACTATCTTTATTACACGTTACACAACCTGTAATGATATTATTTTTGTTGCATATTTCTAATGCGGCAATTACATAAGGCGTCGTACCCGAAGCAGCAATACCAACTACCACATCTTTTTCCGAAATCTGATAGGCCTGCAGATCCTCCCAACCTTCTATTATGGAATCTTCAGCAAATTCAACAGCTTTTCTAATAGCAGTATCCCCACCGGCAATAATGCCAATAACCAAATCGAAAGGTACACCAAAGGTTGGTGGACATTCTGAAGCATCCAAAACGCCTAACCTGCCACTGGTTCCTGCTCCAATATAAAATAATCGTCCGCCTTGTCTCAATTTCTCTACTATTTGCTCGACCAAATTTTCTATTTGGGGCAAAGCACGTTCTACGGCAAGCGGAACGTTTTTATCTTCATTATTTATGTTTAAGAGTAAATCTTTAATAGTCATCTTCTCTAAATGATTGTAAAGAGAATCCTGTTCTGTCGTTTTTATGAAATCCATAAGTTAAAAATACATAAATTTATATTGATGCTAAAGATTTGATACTTAGCCTTATTTCTATGATAATACTGCAAAGCATATCTCAAAAGTCATTTTATTTTATTATATGAACCACCTGATCGGTTTCAGAAAGCCTGAAATACCCTAAAGGAAAATTATCGGGATTGGTCTGGTTTATACAATTCCCTCTTACTGTTGCAGGTTGCACTTCAAAAGGTCCTCCAGATTGATCTGCGGTTTGTTGCAATAGGATAAACATGAAATCATAAAATTGTTTTGAAATACCATGATTGCTAATCGTTATCTCGTCCCCTAATGCCGTATCGCTATCTGAATAAAAAGCAAAAATTTGATTTCCATCTGTAAATTCATCATTATAAACCTCTAAACTAACAACAGGCAGATTGTTATTTGAAAATTCGAAAAAATAAAAATTCTCTTGGTTAGGAGGATCGCTATAAAATGCTTTTAGTGCATATGCTTCTCCAGAAAAACCGCTGTTATTTTTTTGTGTTACAGAATCTATTGGTGTTACGGCCATAAGGGTTTCTGTAGCCGTATAAGTTTCTTGATTATAAATAATCGTTAATGTATAAACCCCTCCTAAAACCGGGATAAAGTTATTGTTTTTGTAAACCCCTGTATCTTCTTCTTCAATAAAATTAAAAACGCTACCATCTGCATCTGTAATCGTTACAGTAGCCTGGTTTGCTGCGGGCACTTCTGTATCGAAATACGGCGCTGTTAATGATAATTTAATACTTTGCTGACTTCCCGAAGTCCCTTTAAGCCATTTAATAGAGGCATCTATTACTAAGCGTGGTTCGCTTGTGGGTACTTGCACTTCTATAACATCTTGACAAGAAACCATACATAGAATTATAGTCAGTATAAATAAAAAAGTTCTCATAAATTTAAAATTTAAAATTATAGGAAATAGACGGTATAATTCCAAATATGGCAAGTCGCGTTGCCTCATTGACACCTGTATCGGTATTCTTGGAAAAAGAAATAGAGGCCGCATTTCGTCTGTTATAAATATTATATATACCAAATACCCAATAGCTTTGCAAGCCTTTGTTTTTATCAGGTTTTGGTACATAAGTGGCCGACAGGTCCAAACGATGGTATGCTGGTAATCGATTTGAATTTCGATCACTAAAATTAGGGATCGTTACGTTATTATAAGTATATTGAGCGTTGGGATATGTTGTAGGCTGCCCCGTTTGAAAAAGGAAATTAGAGTTTAACTTCCATTTTTTATTCCATTGATAACTACCTGTTAGTGAAATATCGTGGGTTTTATCATAAGGCGTATGGTACCAATCGCCATTGTTTATTCCGGTTTCCGAGGCTGTTCGGCCTTTTGTTTGCTGTTCGGATTTAGATAAGGTATAAGCCAGCCACCCCTTAAACCGTCCTTCATTTTTCTTAAACAAAATCTCTAATCCATATGCTTTCGCCCTTCCGTTTAAAATAATTTGTTCGATAGCATTATTTGCTATTAAATTAGCACCATCAACATAATCAATTCTGTTTTTAACGGTTTTATAAAAACTTTCAAGTTCCAGAGAATACGCCCCATCATTAAAATTTCTAAAATACCCTATCGCAAACTGATCTAATAATTGGGGTTTAATATATTTTCCGCTAGGTGCCCAAACATCTAAAGGTGTAGGAGAACTGGTATTTGATAATAAATGTAAATATTGGCTCATTCTATTGTAACTCCCTTTAATCGAGGAGTCGCTATTCAATTGATAAGCCATAGAAAAACGAGGTTCTAAATTATGAAAAGAAGCTATAACATCACTTCTTTTATAAGATTTTGAATCTATAGGAGTAGCTTTTTCATAAATTTTAGAATTATGATTAAATGTTACCGCTTGATTGTTTGCATAGGTATTGAGTTCGTTTTGCCCTAACCTAAAGAAAGCACTTAACCTTAAGCCATAAGATAAAGCTAGTTTATCTGCTAACTGGTGTTCCACATCAACATAAACAGCATTTTCAAAAGCATATTTATCCGTAAGTTTAAAGGGATTAATCCCAGATGTGGTTCCTGTAGGCTTTATATCCCCTGGATTAAATTTATAATACATACTATTTAAGCCATATTGCATTTTGAATGTATTACTCAAGTAATGTTTAAAATCATATTTAACATTGAAATTACGAATACCCGAAACCCAATCGAACTCTACAAAATTGAGCTTTAAACCATAATAATAATCGGAGTATATAAACGAAAGGTTAGAAAATAACTTATCCGAAAAAAGGTGGTTCCATCTAAAATTCAAAATAGAATTCCCATAAACATTCTCAAAGGTATCCTGAATATTAAAGACATCGCGACCAAAATATCCAGAAACATACACATTATTCCTATCGTTTATTTTGTAGCTCAATTTTGTATTCAAATCATAGAAATAAGCAGCATTGTCAATATCAAAAACGGGCAGAAACAAATGGGCGTAACTCGATCTTCCGCCCAACAGAAAGGCACCTTTATCTTTTTTAATAGGACCTTCCACAAGGAGCCTGCTGGCCACAATACCAATGCCGCCATTGGCATGATAGGTTTTACTATTGCCTTCTTTTTGATAAATATCAAGCACAGAAGCGACTCGCCCACCATAACGTGAAGGAATTCCTCCTTTATAGAGTTTCAGGTCTTTAATGGCATCTGGGTTAAAAACAGAAAAGAATCCAAATAAATGAGATGCATTGTAAATGGTCGCCTCATCTAAAAGGATTAGATTTTGATCGGCTGCACCTCCGCGAACATTAAAACCAGAGGCTCCTTCTCCTCCACTGGTAACACCAGGCAATAACGTGATTGCTTTAATAATATCGGACTCACCCAATACAACAGGTATTTCTTTAATACTAGAAGATGTTAAACTATTGACGCTCATCTGGGGCGTTTTTATATTTAGTTTTTCGATATTTTCTGTAATAAGAACTTCATCTAAGCTTTCCAGTGCATCTGTTAAGCTAAAATTTTTAGTGATGTTTTCTGAAAGAGTAATCGTTTCCGATTGTGTTGAAAAACCCAAATAACTAATAACAACCTTATAAGTACCTTTTGGAAGTGTTATCGAATAAAACCCATATTCATTTGTAGTGGTTCCAGCTTGGATTTCAGGAAATATAATATTAACGCCAATAAGAGTTTCATTACTTTCGGCCTCAGAAACAACGCCTCTTATGGTATATTTTTCTTGACTGTAAAGCTGTGGAAAAGTGAAGTATAAAATTATTAAAAGGGATAAAACCGTTTTTCTCATTTGTTTTATTTAAATATTAAAAATATAAAAAAAGCTCCTTAACGGAGCTTTTAATTTTAATTAATATTACCTAATACTATTCTATAATAGCATTAAATGTTTTACTTGGACGCATCACTTGGTTTACGAGTACCTCATTAGGTTTATAATACCCACCTGTATCCACTGGTTTTCCTTGAACGTTACTCAATTCCTCTACAATAACTGCTTCGTTATCTGCCAATTTCTTTGCAAAAACAGTAAACTCTGCTTTTAAATCTGCATCTTTATTTTGATTGGCCAACTCTTGTGCCCAATATAAAGCCAAATAGAAATGACTTCCTCTATTATCTATTTCACCAACACGTCTGGAAGGGCCTTTTTGATTTTCTAATAGTTTTTCTGTGGCCGTATCTAATGCTTCACCTAAAACTTTAGCTTTAGCATTATTATTTGCGCTACTAAAGTGTTCCAATGCCACCGCTAAAGCTAAAAACTCACCTAATGAATCCCAGCGCAAATGATTTTCTTCCACTAATTGTTGAACATGTTTTGGAGCGGATCCACCAGCGCCTGTTTCAAATAAGCCACCACCATTCATTAACGGTACAATAGATAACATTTTGGCACTGGTTCCCACTTCTAGAATAGGAAATAAATCTGTTAGATAATCGCGTAATACGTTTCCAGAAACAGAAATCGTATCTTCTCCTTTTATAAGACGTTCACAAGTAAAAGTAGTGGCTTCAATAGGCGCTAATATTCTTAAATCTAAACCAGAAGTATCATGGTCTTTTAAATAAGTATTTACTTTTTTAATCAATTCGGCATCATGTGCCCTATTTTCATCAAGCCAAAATACTGCAGGTGTATTTGATGCTCTAGCACGTGTAACCGCTAATTTAACCCAATCCTGGATAGGTGCATCTTTAGCTTGGCACATTCTCCAAATATCACCAGCTTCAACAGTGTTTTCTAATAAAACATTACCTGAAGCATCTATTACAGATACTTTTCCGTTTGAAGGTATTTCAAAAGTTTTGTCGTGTGAACCATATTCTTCAGCTTTCTGAGCCATAAGGCCAACATTAGGAACGGTTCCCATTGTTGTAGGATCAAAAGCGCCGTTCTTTTTACAAAAATCGATGGTTGCTGAGTAAATTCCTGCATAGCTACTATCTGGAATCACAGCTTTAGTATCTTGAAGTTCACCTTTTGTATTCCACATTTTCCCAGAAGTTCTTATCATCGCTGGCATTGAAGCGTCAATGATTACATCACTAGGAACATGTAGGTTGGTTATCCCTTTATCTGAATTCACCATAGCCAAAGACGGCCCGTTTTTATAAGCCAATTCAATATCAGCCTCTATTTCTTTTCGCTTATCTTCTGGTAATTCTTGAATGTTTTCTAATAGATTTCCAAAACCAGAATTTACATTTACCCCGATTTTATTAAAAACCGCTTCATGTTTTTCAAAAACATCTTTAAAAAATATTTTAACTACATGACCAAAAATAATGGGGTCGCTAACTTTCATCATGGTCGCTTTCATATGTAATGAAAACAGCACATTTTTTTCTTTAGCATCTGCAATTTGAGCTTCAATAAATTTAAACAAAGCCCTTACACTAAGCACTGTAGCATCAATTATTTCGCCTTTTAACAAACCTAAACCTTCTTTTAAAGTTGTGGTGTTACCAGCATTATCGGTATGTACAATTTTTACAGTAGCCGCTTCATTTAACGTTAGCGATTTTTCATTATGAGCAAAATCGCCTTCACTCATTGTAGCCACATGAGTTTTAGAGTCACTTGACCACTCTCCCATACTATGAGGATGCTTCTTTGCGAAATTTTTAACGGCTTTAGGCGCACGTCTATCACTATTTCCTTCTCTTAAAACTGGATTTACAGCACTTCCTTTTATTTTATCATAACGTGACCTGATATCTTTTTCAGCATCACTTTTAGGGTTTTCAGGGTAATTAGGAATATCAAAGCCTTTAGCTTGTAACTCTTTAATAGCACTTATCAACTGCGGGATAGAAGCACTTATATTAGGTAGTTTTATAATATTAGCTTCAGGATTTTTTGCTAATTTACCAAGACTTTCTAAATCATCTGTTACCCTCTGGTCTTCTTTTAAAAAATCTGGAAAAACGGCTAAAATCCTAGCTGCCAAAGAAATATCCTTGGTGTCAACATCAATACCAGAAGATTTAACAAATGCTTGAATAATGGGCAATAATGAGCGTGTTGCTAAAGCCGGAGCTTCGTCTGTTTTTGTGTAAATGATTTTTGACATCGTTTTCTCTTTATTTTTAATGATTATATAAAAAAAGACGTGTAATATCGTCTTTTTTAAGCATTGCGAATATACAAAATTTGCTTATTAAAAAAAGGCATTTATAAATGAAGTCGCTCTTAAAAACAAAGATTTAATAGAATATCAAAAAACAAGGACTGGAAAGAGAAAACCTTAAAAAAAGACATTTTTTTTAAGGTTTTACTGTTTTCAAAGGCACCTTCTTTAGTGCTGAAAAAGGATGTTCTTTATCTCTGTCCGTGGTTGGTAGCTGTTTTTATTTTTTTCGCACAATCTGAAGCAATTATTAATCCAGCAGCCATCATAATAATATCTTTTAAGACCAATCTTCCAGCTCCAGATAAATATGGGAACCCATATTGAGGCGTTGGCATATCACCTCCTAAATTTGGAACATACACTTCTGGCGTACTAATAAGAAAGGTTAGGGTAACCATAGACATTCCGAATGTTAACACCCCACCCCAAAGTCCAATTTTCGGGAACCAAATCCCTAAAAGGGTTAAAACCCCTATAATAACAATAACACTACCTAATCCGTAAGAGAAAGTATAGGTGTTGTTTAACGTGTGCCATGCTATGTTTTTCTCTACCATTTTGCCTTCAGGGTTTTTATGGAGCACATACTCTTTCACGGTATCACCTTCTTGGTTGATTGCCGTTTTATTAGAGTTTTTATAAAAAAAACTCATAAAAGGACTATTGGCTACAAAAGGAACAATTCCATCTGCTTCGTATTGATAGGCTTTTAATCCACCAATCCAAACCATCACTGTAAAAATAGCAAAACGAATAAAGTTGATAAAATAAGATTGACCGTTTATTAAAAAATCAAGTAAATTATTCATAATTCTGTTTGTTTAAGAACAAATCTATATATTAAAAACAAACTAAAAAAATCGATTAATTATTCCTGCTAAAAATTTCCATTTTCTCATGGGAACCATAAATGTAAACTCTACTTTTTTTAAATTATAAAATCTAATTAGAAAAGCGCACATATTGAGGGGTATACCTGTTCTATGAAAGTCCCATAAGCCTAGTGCTTAGATTTCATATATTAAAGATTAACAGAAGTTAAAAAATATACAACAGCTAAAATGTAACAGGCATAAAAGAAAATGAGTTGGTTTGAATATATCAAGATATAATGAACGAGAGACCACAGTCGCTCTAGATAAAGAGGCTTAAAAAGAGCTACTAAGCTTATCGTGCGAGATAAGTTTACATGTCTAATTATAAATTAATAAATATGAATCAAAAAACAGTTAAAAACCCATCAATCCATTTTGATTTCTTAAAATTATGATAACTATAAATAATAATGGTCTTGAGATTGTTCAAATATTATGGTTTATGTTTTCGATAAATTCAGAAGGAGAAAGGCCCATAACTTGTTTAAACACGGCTGAAAATTTACTGTGTGAAGAAAACCCGCTTTCATTAGCTAGATAACTTATTTTAAAATTTAAATACTGAGGATCTGTTTTTAATTTACGGACTATATATTTAATGCGCAATTCATTAATATAACCCTTAAAATCTTTTTCTTTATGTTTTTTTAAAACATATCGAAAATATTTTGTGTTTGTATTCATTTTTCCAATTAATGTGGATAATGACATACTTTTATCTAAGAAAGCTTTCGAATGTTCAAACTTATTTAAGTTCTTTAAAATTTCGTCTTCTAATTTTTGAGAAAGCACTAATTCAGGAGTCTTGGCATTATTAATAAAATATTCTTTTTTGACTTCATTTGCTGTTTTTTTTCTTTTTTTAAAAACAAAGCCAATAATAAAAAAACATGTTAAAACTCCAGTTCCCATAACGACATAACTGGCTTTACTATAAGCCTCTTCTTGGGGAGTGTTTAATGTTCTATAGGCCAGGTTTACCGTCGCCCTTTTCTTTGCATTGTTTTTTTGTAATAAATCATTAAACTTTGAGTCATAAAACACAAAACTATCTATCATTTTATTTTTCTTATAAACTTCAGAAGTGCATTTATAAATACTTTGCTTTAAACTAAGATTATCACTATTCTTAGTAATTTGCATGGCTTTTTTAAGATAAAATTTAGCACTATCTGCACTATTGTTTTCCAAATAAGCCTTTCCTAGGCTTTTATAAATTTCTGCTGCTAAAAATGTATTTTTCAAATTGGCCTCATCAATATAACCAACTGCTTTAATAAAATGGGCAAGGCCTGTTTTCTTGTTATTTAAACCCATTTGTGCACGCCCTAGCCCTTCTTCTGCACTACCAATTAGTACATTTCTAGTTTGTATATTTTGTTCTGTTTTATAAGATAAAATGGCCATGTTGAAATAACCAATAGCCGTTTCAAACAACCTTTCTTCCAATGGCATATTCCGCAGCTTCATAATCAATCATTCCCCTTTGTTTAAGAGCTGTAATTTTACATGCAATTTTAGTATTGACAGCCTTCCCTTTTTTGATAAACTCTTTTCCTTTATCCAGAAAACCTACAGCCCGGTATTGGGATGATAAAAAACCATAAATTTGAGATTGAAAATTATGGTCTTCTAAATTATCTGCAATTTGTAGGGCCACTAAAGCATAATGAATGGCCTCACCGAATTTTTCTTGCTTTTTTAAAATATTAGCCTTAAGCATTAGAAGCTCTAACTTGTCAATTTTATTTTTTGAATTTTTATAAAGTAAGTCGGTTATTTCTATTGCTTCAGAAGGATTAGAATTCGAAAGATCAACAGCAATATGATAGAAGAAACGCTCAAAAACATGAGATGTATCGTTGTTTTGCCCAATGAGAAAAGAAGGGATTAAAATCAGTAAAAAAAGTAGAATTTTCACTATAAAATTATGTTAATTCTCTCAAATTTAACAAAAAAAAACAAACCATAATATTTCTCACTATCTTTTATTGGTATTAAGCTCTATTTAAATTAAATATAGATTGCATAGTCAATAAAAATGAACTGCAATACCTTGTTTAATTAAAAATTAAACTCAATAAACGACTAAAGAAAACCGAATTTATTATGATAAAATACAAGTTAATATAGCTATTTACAACCATAAAAGAAGGCTCGAAAGCATGTGATGCATTCTAACTAAAGAAATATACCACTACATATAGCTAGAATATGTTTTATAAAAAAACAAACCCCTCATAAATGAGGGGTTTAGTTTTTTATAAAACGACAAGTTAATATAGTTAAACCTATATACCATTACATCTTCATTATCTTCAAATTAAAAATAAAATCTTATTTTTTTGATTCTTATTTAGAATACGAGAATACTTGAGGCAATGGTTTGATAAGCCATTACACCTATATTTACTCTTAGTTTTTAAGAGCTAATTGTTTTATTTGCTCTTAATAAAAGGTGAACCTTAATGTATAAAAGACACTAAGGTTTCACCTCATAAAAATTTAATAATTAGATTCCTAAACCTTGGCCTCCAGTTATTTGTATGGTTTCAGCTGTTAAAAAAGCTGCATCAGCACTTGCTAAAAAAGATACCACAGAAGCCACTTCTTGTGGCTGACCTAGTCTACCTAATAAGATATTGTTCTTCCATGAAGCGAACACTTCTGGCTTAGTAGATTTAATTTCTGAATGGAAAGCCGTATCGATAGTACCCGGAGATACTGCGTTTACTCTAATTCCGTATTCAGCAAGATCTTTTGCCAATGCTCTAGTTATGGCATGAACTCCTGCTTTAGAGGTTCCATAAATACCAGCACCAGGACCTCCAGCATTCCAGCCAGCAATTGATGTATAGTTAATAATTGTAGCATTCTCACCCTTTTTCAAGAATGGGATAGCTGCCCTTGATGCAAAGAAGGTTGAATCTAAGTTCAAAGCCATTACAGATCTATAAAATTCTGTAGTCATTTCTTCAAATCTAGATCTTCCACCTAGTCCACCTGCGTTGTTAACAAGCACATCAATTTTACCATATTTTTCTCCAATGGTTTTAATGTTTGCGTTTACTTCATCTTCATTTGTAACGTCGAATCCGTAGTATTCAGCAGTAATGCCTTCTGCAGTAAGTTCTTCAACTCTTTTAGCTCCTGCTTCGTCTTCGATACCGTTTAAAACAACAGTAAATCCGTCTTTACCCAGTCTCTTTGCTACTTCAAAACCAATTCCTCCTGTAGCTCCAGTTACTACAGCTACTTTTCCTTTCAAATTACTCATTTTTCTAATTTTTAAATTAATTATTTTTAACTACTCTATTGATTCTATATTTTTTGCGAAATAATAAATAGCGCCTATCCCCAGTGGAACAAAAACAGCAATAGCTATAAAGATGGGCGTATAGGATACCTTTGCTATAATAGGAACTAAGAAGTTCATTATAATAACAGAGAAAACACCAACCATACCGCCTAGTCCAGCCAGAGAGCCAACAGATTTGCCACTAAATAAATCGCTAGGTAAGGTTTGTACATTCCCAATGGCAAATTGGAATCCAAATAATACCATAAACACTATAGAAACAAATTTTTCTGGTGTATTTGCAAATAGCACGGTAGCTATTAAGCCTAATACCATTATAATACCACCAATTAAAATAGTTGTTTTTCTACCTTTGTTTATGGAATTTGTTTTTGCTATTATTTTACCCGAAACATAGCCACCAGCAATACTTCCTAAGGCCGCACCTACATAAGGCACCCATGCAAACATACCAACTTCTTTTACGTTAAAGCCATAAACATCAAACAAGTATATCGGCATCCAACCTACAAAAAGCCACCAAATAGGCTCTAAAAAGAATCGTCCAACAACTATGGCCCACGATTCCTTATGAGAAAGAATTTGTTTAAGACTTAAGCCCTTAGTGTCTTCGGTAGCATTTTGATCTGCCAAACTTTGACCTTGTAAAATATGTTGTTGTTCTTCTTTAGTAATCCAAGGGTGTTTTTTCGGACCTGCCTTATTAATAATCAACCAAGGAATAATCCATAGAATACCAAATGATCCAACAATCATAAATGTTATTCTCCAACCGAATGCCACAAATAACATAGCAATAAACGGAGGTGCTATAACAGAACCTATAGAGGCCCCAGCATTAAACAGACCTTGTGCTATAGCACGTTCTTTTATAGGAAACCATTCGGCGTTACTTTTAACACCACCTGGCCAGTTTCCAGCTTCTGACAACCCTAAAGTACTTCTAAAAAAAGCTAGAGATAGAAAGCCACGAACGGTTGAGTGCAAGAAAGATGATAGTCCCCAAATACCTATACTTATAACATAACCAATTCTAGTTCCAACTTTATCAAATAATTTTCCTGAAAATAATTGTCCTAAAGCATAAGCTACCATAAATATGTTTAAAATATAGCTATAATGATCTTTAGTTAGCTCCAATGAATGTGATATGGAACCTTCCACATTTTCATTCCCCCACATAATGGCCAAAGCACTCCGGTCTATGTAGTTAATAACTGTGGCCAGGAAGATCAATCCTATTATTAGCCAACGCATTCCTTTTACTTTCATAATTTTAGTGTTTATATATGATTACCCTAGCATGATTTATTTAATCATGATCAGCCTACACAAAATTGTGTTTCGTGTAATTAATTAATAAAATTCAAATGAAGAAGCTGCTAACAATAGCATTTCTTCCCTCCTAATATTTTTATTATTGAAACATAAAATCGTGCCATTTTATGTTTCAAGTGGTTATGATTTATTTGATATTATAACAATATTGATATAATAAATTAAAATGGTCTTTCATTTTTTGCCTAGCCATTGTAGGGTCTTGTATTTTAATAGCCTCATAGATAGCTTGATGTTCTTTTATTGCTATAACCGATTGGTTTTTATCACAAACATGGTACTTTCCAAAGTCAATAATAATCTGAGGGGTTATGGCTAACATAAAAGCATTCATGGTACTATTTCCACATGCTTTAGCGATTGCTAAATGGAACAATAAATCCTCTTGTACAGAATCTTTACCTGATAGCGCTTTTTCCTCGTAAGCATCTAAAGCTTTTTTAATATCCTCTAAGTCTTCTTTAGACCGTCTTAAGGATGCTAATTTTACTGTTTTTAATTCTAATAAAATTCTAGTTTCAACTAAAGATTTAAATTCAGGATCCTCCAGTCTCAAAATATCATCGATCATACCGTTCATAGCGGTTGCTCCTATATTAGCTACAAAAGTACCACTTTGTGGTATAGATTTTAATAATCCATAAAACTCCAATTTTTGAATAGCGCCCCTAACAACACTCCTGCTTACCATAAACTTGTCGGACAACATCCGTTCTGATGGCAACTTATCATTTGGTTCTAAATTCTTGAAATTAATTAAATCCCTAATCTTACCAATTATTATACTTTGCACATCTTGATTGTCATTTAAGACAGGTACCTCTGCGTTCATGTTATTTTTTTTAAAGTAGTTTATACTATTATTTTGCATATAAAAATAAAAAAAATATAAATTAATATTCCTTAAAACCTATTATTAATGTTTTACTACCAAATCATAGTATTTTACTTTTGCAAAAGCACCAGAATCTATAGATGATAGATAGTTACCCGCTTTAAAGTAATTTTCAAAAACATGCCACTTTTGAATGTGAATATCATCATATACTCTAGAATGCTTACCATTCAAGATCACCTCCATTTTACCGTTTGCTACTTTCACTTCTAAAGTAAATTTTTCAAAACCCACATATTCTGAAAACGTATATCCTACATCATCTCCCCAGGAATCTGTTTTTAAAACATCGACGTCTGAGGCATTCAAATCTTTTAAAATTTTAGTTTTTACACGCACTTTTCCATCCACCCAATATATTTTTAGCATAGGAGGCGCATTATTATCTTTCTGACCAATTAAATCGCGTTGCGCATTAGTTAATCGACCGTGAATTTGCATAATAATACTTCGATGATACTTGCCTTTGGAATCTTTCGATATCTCATCCATCGCTAATGTGCCTTTCATATAACCACCCTCGCCAAAAGTCCAGTTGGCATTTTCTCCTTCATCAGGCTTCATCAATTCTCTTAATTCTGTTCTAGAATAAGATGTATTTGCCGTAGTAGAGTGTGGATAAGCATAAAACACTAATGCTCCATTAATAGAGTCGTTATAGAAAAAAGGCTTTAAGGTTTCATTAGTTGCATAGCTTAAAATCTCTGGCGGTTTTACTTCTGTAGGGTTACCTATAGGGAGTGTTACTTTCCAATGACTTAAATCAATTTGCGGAAGTTTATACGTTTTATCTTCTGCTTCCTCACTCTCTTCAACATCCTCGAACTCCTCTACGAGTTCTTCATCACCAACATCATCATTTTTGTTATCGCAGGAAATGAAAACCATAGCAAAGCTTATCACAAAAAGCGATACTTTAAAATAAGTGCTATGTAAGATTCTTTTCACCATATATCCTTTAAAATGCTTAATGTTCTACTTTTAATTCGTAATACTTAACTTTAGCAAAAGCTCCTTTATCTCTAGACTGAAAATAATTACCAGCTTTAAAATAGTTTTCAAACACACCCCATCTTTTCATATGGATGTTTTCATAAACCGCATATTCATTATTATTTAAAATCACGACCATCTTCCCCTCTGATACTTTTACTTCTAATGTAAATTTATTAAAGTCCACTTTTTGTTCAAAGCTAAACCCTTCATCATCATCCCAAGCTTCTTCATGTAATATTTCAGTATTAGTGGCATTTAAATCTTTTAAAACTTTTGTTTTTACGCGTATTTTACCATCTTGCCAGTAAATTTTTAATATAGGAGGTGCATTATTATCTTTTTGACCAATAAAATCGCGTTGCTCATTGGTTAGTCTACCGTGAATTTGCATAATAATCACTTTATGGTATTTACCATCCGAACCTTTGGATACCTCTTGCATAGCCAATTTCCCTTTCATGTAACCACCCTGCTTAAAAGTCCAATTCACATTGTTATCTCCAGGTACCATTTGCTCTCTTAATTCAGTTCTCGAATACTTGGTATTAGCTGTAGTAGCAGCACTCGGGAATGCATAAAAAACCAATGCACCTATTGTCGAGTCGTTATACATATACGGTATCAACCTTTGATCTGTAGCATAATTTAAAATAGCAGGAGGCTCAATGTTGGTCGCCCTTCCTTTTTCATTTAATTCTGGAGTTGTTACACTCCAATGGCTTAAATCTATTTCTGGTAATTTTACTTTTTTTCGTTTCTTTTTTTTATTCTCCACTTTAGTATCCGAATCTGCAACACTACTTCTCTTAGTTTGAGAAGTAGTGTTAGCAGTAAGAAATACAATTAATAAAACGGCTATTATTTCTTTTCGGAAGTGTTTCATGCTCACTTTAATTTATTGTACCGGATACACCTTAATATTATCTACAAATATTTCATCCTTTGTAATCGCATACATCAATATTGCTATTTGGCCTGTTGCATTGGATTCAAACACTTGTCTAACCACTTTAAAGTTTCCTTTCCCATTTGCTTCATCTCCTACAAGACTTACTAAAGGTGTACTGGCAGCAGCTAAACCTGCATCACCATACCAGGCATCTACAATTGAAACAATAACACGATCACCACCTTCTATATCATCTACATCAGTTTTAATAGCATATTCATACTCTAGAATATAATTCGTGTTTGGAGAAACAGTGATTTCTTGATACCCAAATCGAGTATCGTTAGTTATAGGCCCTGCAGATGTAGCGCTCGTATATTTAGCCCCTGGGGTTTTGCTAGCGCCAGAGGGTGTTCCGTCATAATTATCCGGAGAACCGTCGGAACTCGCATTAAAAGCGTTTGTTGAGCAACCCGTACAGTCTGCCGGCTTCCAATTACTCGTACCTGCATCGAAGTTCCCATTTAAAATTTCAGGATAAATTGCAGGAGGAATTTCTGGTTCAATAACCTCTATCTCCAAAGAAAACGTATCTGAAACCCCAAGCTTATCTTTAGCCGTTAGGGTAACCGTATAAACCCCCTCGGCAGGAAATGTATTAAGTCCATCTATACCTGTTGAGGTGTTTCCATCTCCGTAATCCCACACATAATCTGTTGCACTAGATGATGTGTTAGAGAAATCGTATGTTAAGAAGTCTGTAGTTACCGTTGCTTTAAAACTAGCCTCTGGAGGCGTTAAATCTGCTTTAGAATTAGCCTCTGGCAAATCATATGATAAAGAATCAATAGTCGGATCGCAAGCCGTAACCGAAATAGCAGCTATGCATGCCACAGCAAGCACACACACTCCTGAAACGCGTTTTTTTAAATTATTTATTTTTTTCATATCTAAATATATTTTATTTGTCTTATTAATAGCCTGCATTTTGCTTCATTAAACCTTGACTCAGGTTTATTTCATTTTGCGGTATTGGCAATAGTAAGTCTGTTGATGTAAAGTTAAAAAGATTGCTAGCAGCAAAATTTGATAGTATCGATTGTGCTTCACCAAAACGGATCAAATCAAACAACCTTTGGTTTTCAAAAGCAAACTCTACGCGTCTTTCTACCAATAAAGCCTCTTTGGTTAGTTTAGCTGGACGATCTGCTACAGCATCAAATCCTGCTCGCTTTCTAACCTCCATGTAAGAGTCTAGTGCGCTACTATTTGAGGTTTCGTTTCCACCTGCTAAAATAGCTTCTGAATGCATTAAAAGCACATCTGAGTAACGCAATACAATCCAGTCATTTCCAGCCAACTGAGGTAGAGTAGTAAACGTTTGACCGTCGGCTCCTCCAGATTCGCCATCAGGAAAATATTTAGCCGATTGATATTTAATAGTCCCTCCAAACAATGTAAGAGGATCTTCTCTATACGTCACGGTTTTTCTGTTTCCGCCATGTGCTTCAATGGCAGCAATAAGATCTGGAGTTCCGTAGTTTACACCACTCGTATGGCCCTGCGCATTCATCCATTCTGCAGAGAATATCTGACTGTTATCTTGTACACTACTATTATATCCTATTGCAAAAATAATTTCATCATTTAATTCTTTATAGAATACATCACTATAATCACTTTGTAAAGAAAACTTTTGACTATTGATGATATCTTCACATAAAACTTGTGCTTTACCATATTCTGGTGTATCTAAAGTTAAATAGACTTTAGCCAACAACCCTTGAGCAGCGGCTTTTGTTGCTCTAGTTTTATACTCCTTAACAGTAGCTAAACCAGTGATAGCAGTTTTTAGATCATCAATAATAAAATCATAAATATCCTTAGTGGCCACTCTCGTAAACTGAATTTCAACTTCTGAAGGTGCAATAACACGGTCTACTAATGGTAAGTCTCCAAAAAGCCTTACTAAATTAAAATAAGCATATGCTCTTAAAAATTTAGCTTCAGCCTCTATTGCATCAGCTTTGTCGATATCTTCTACAACACCTAAGTTTTCCAGTATAACATTGGCTCTATAAATGACTTGAAAATAGCTAGTATAATAATTTCCAACAAAATTGTTAGTTGGCAGCACGTTAAAGCTCTCTAATTGACCTGCATCGGAAGCATCCTCAGAATCGGGGCTCTTAGTGTTAGTGTTATCGCTTCGCATTTCAGTTACGTAAAACTCCCACTGAACACCATGATTTTCATCTTTCTTGCTACTGTTTATTCCCTTAACAGCGGCATAAACTCCCATTAATCCAGTCTCTAACTCTGCAGCATTATTATAATAATTATCTGTAGTAATAGCAGAACTAGGTATAGGGTCTAAAAAGTCGCTACAAGAAACAACCATGTTTCCTATTAAGATTATAGCGATATATTTAAAATATTTCATATATATTGTATTATTAAATCGTTAAAAATTATTAAAAATCTAAATTTAAACCTAAAGATATGGTACTGTAAATAGGCGAACCACCTCTTTGGTATCCATATTGCGTTGGACTAGTTTTATCTAAAGCTTCTGGGTTCCATCCAGTATAATTAGAAGCGGTTTTATAAATTAAATTTTGACCTGTTGCATAGATTTTCAATCCTGATATTCCAAATTTATCTAATATGCGATTTGGAAAATTATATCCAACATTCACATTTCTTAACGCAATGTACGAAGCGTCCTGCACGATACTATTTGTAAAATATTTATCGACTAAAAACTCTGTATTTAGTGTGGACCCACTTAATAAAGATCTATTATTATTATTACTAAATAAATAGTGATCGGCAATATTTCTTACCTCTGCCCCATGAGATCCTTGGAACATAAAAGACACATCAAAATCGCCAATACTAAATTCGTTTGTGAAACTCCAAATTAATTCTGGATAAGGATTTCCTAAAACTGTTTTATCTTCATCATCTAATACACCATCTCCATTTAAATCTTTCACAAAGACCAATCCAGATTCGGCACCAACATGTCTATAAGGTCTATCTCTTTCTTCAAAAGGGATTTCTTTATCAACCACATAGCCGTAAAACAAAGAGATTGGTTGTCCTTCTAAGTTAATCCATTCTGCAGGTCTACTAGCATCTAAACTTGTAATTTGCCCATTAGAATCAGCAAAATCAATTAAAGTGTTTTTATTAGTAGTCGCAATAACTGTAGAGCTCCATTTAAAGTTTTGAGAAGAAACGTTTCGTGTTCTTAATTCAAACTCCCAACCTTCATTCTTCACCTCACCTAAATTCACTAAAGCTCCTGTAAAACCTGTAGTAGCCGATATGGGGTTATTCAGTAATAATTGGTCACTTTTTCTTTGATACCAATCTACAGAACCCGTTATTTTATTATTTAAAAATCCAAAATCTAGACCAGGATTAATTTCAATTAAACGTTCCCATTTTAATTCTGGGTTGGCAATATTAACGGGTGAGAAACCTGCCTGTACGCTACCATCTACAGCATAGCTAGAATTAGCAGCTCCTAACAAGGCTAAGTGTGGGTAATAATCTACTAAAATATCACCTGTACTTAATATAGATGAGCTTCCTTGTGCATCTGCATCTGTAGAACCTGTATTTAAGCGGTCGTTACCTGTTACGCCATAACTCACTCTAAACTTAAAATTGTTGATAAAGTCACTTTCTACCAAAAAGTCTTCTTTAGCCATGTTCCAACCAATAGATGCCGCTGGAAAATTACCATATTTAAATTCTGAACCAAAAATAGAACTTCCATCACGCCTCATACTGATAGAGGCTAAATATTTACTATCGTAAGCATAGTTAACCCTTGACACATAAGAAAGTCCGCGTTTTTGCCATTCAAAACCATCAAATGAAGCAATAGACGTGGCATTAGTAATTTGTTGTACTACATCATTAGTATAGCCTGTACCTTTCATTGCAGAAAAGAAATAATTTCTACTTTCAACAGATATACCAGCAGTAACCCCTAAATCATGCTTCCCAAAAGATTTATCATAATTAAAAAAGTTATCAAATATTATGTAATTTTCTTTTTGAGAAATTTCTTCCATGTAAGCATCTGTAACATTTTCTCTTGCTTGAGTCCCCATATAATCGATTCGTTTTGTATCGTTATAGGATCCTGATAAACTGGATTTAAAACTCAAATCTGAGGTAATATTATATTGCCCATAAAAACTTCCATAAAGCTGAAATTTCTCATCCGTTCTATCACGCTCCATAATTCTAGCATAAGGATTGGCATTATTACTATTACCTATATTAGTAAGAATATCGTTAATTTGGCCATCTCCATCTAAGTCAAATATTGTAAAGTGATCTTGTCTTGCATAATCTCCAACTTGCTTATCTGCATAAGCACCATTTGGATCAACAAACTGAAGGGAGTGTTCGGTATGGTAAATAGGCAGCCAAGGCTGATGTCTGGCTACATTATGAATATTTTCCGAGAATCTTCTTCTATTAGTAAATGAAGGGCTAAAGTTAGCTCCTATGCTAAATTTATCATTTAATTTACTATCCAAGCTTAATCTTGCTCCGTATTTTTTATAATTATCCACCAACATAACCCCTTCATCCTCAGAATAGTTCATGCTTACCGTGAATTTTGTTTTATCATTACCACCTCTTAAAGATAAGGAGTGGTTAGTGATAACACCTTGCTCGAAAAACACATCTTGCCAAGAACGGTCTGTACCAATTTGCAATTGTGCTTGAGTATATGGCGACAACACACCATTTTCTGCTAATTGCTGCTCTGCCCAGCCTGCTGTAGTAAAACCATAAGCATCACTCTTTCTAGGTGTTTTTATACCTGTAAACGTACTGTAATTAATTCTTGTTTTTCCAGAAACACCAGATTTCATAGAAATCATTATAATACCATTAGAACCTTTAGAACCATAAATAGATGATGATGCAGCATCCTTTAATATTTCAAAGGATTCCACATTATTCATATTTAACGATCCTAGAAAACTTGCATCAACAATAATACCGTCTACAACGATTAATGGTGTAGAATCTCCAGCCATAGAACCAACACCTCTAATGCTGATTGTAGGCGCAGCTCCTGCTTCACCATCTGTAGCTTGAATGTTTACACCAGATACTTGCCCCACTAACGCATCATCTACCCTTGATGTTGCGATTTGGTCTAAATCATCATTTACTACTTTAGAAATAGCTCCTGTAGTATGACTTTTCTTTTGCGTACCATAACCAATTACAACAACCTCTTCTAATGTTGCAATATCTTCAACTAAAGAAACAGGTATGTTTCTCTGATTGCCAACCACTTTAACCTGAGTGACGTATCCAACATAAGAAAACTGTAATACATCTCCAGTTTTCACATTGATTTCATAACGACCATCAAAGTCTGTTGTAACACCTTTTGTTGTATTTAACACAATAACATTAACACCGGGGATTGGTATATCATCCGTGGCAGAAACCACAGCGCCAGATACCGTAATACTTTCCTGTGCAAATAAGGTAATATTGAAAACCAATAATACCATGAAAAAAAGCTTAGTTTTTAAATTCATAATGAAATAATTTATTGAGATAGTTTAATTTTACTAAAATAAAATAGAATAAAAGGCTTCGAGAAAAGTAAACTTGTTAGCTATTACGGTAACGTATCGACTCCAATAGTAGGCTTATTTATTCCTAAAATAACATTGAAAAACAACTGTTCTTAATAAAATTTTGTAATTTCGCTGGAACACATGTTTTATACACTTATACTACATGTTTTAAATTTTACTTCCCTCCTAAAAGAAGTAGATTGTTTTAAAAAGGATAGGCGTGCACCTGTCCTTTTTTTGTATTTAAAACATATAACTTTTTAATAATTTCACTTTTACACCATTTTTATAAAATTTAATTTTTTGGTTTTCCAATCTGGTCTCACAAATTGGTTAACCAGATTGGAAAACCAAATATACGTTAATTTTTCATTAAAAAAAATATTTATTCGTTAATAATATATTACATAAAAGCATCACGAGTTAAGCTACACATATCAAAAAAAAAGCTTATTTTTTTCTTTTAAGTGGCACTGTATAATATATTTGTTGATGTGATGTATAAAAAAAAACACCAGCTTATATTAATAATACTTTGTGTTTTAATCCGTTTTTATTAAATGATAAGGCCCAGTCCACTCATAATTTTTACCATTAATTTCTAAGTTGTGCTTTGTTTGGGCAGAAGCTTCTTCGTTTGCTAAAATAAACAGCTTCGTTTTATCATTAACGGTTGTCATGCTTAATGCTGTATAAGCAGCATTATTATAAATCACTTTAATTTCAGACACATTACTGTTAGAATTTAATGCTAGTTCAGATACCGGACTATACCCTCCATGCGTTTCTATAATTGACGCAAAAATAGTGTTATCTGCATTTTTCCTTCTCATTATAAGAGCTGCCTCTCTTCGCAAGTTAAACTCAGGATCATTGGCACCAATTCTTGTAAACAACAATTCGTCCTTATTATCAGTAGCTGATGTTAAGGTATAAAAACGTTCGTTATTTAACCATGATAACATGGTATTACTTCCTGAAGGTTTTCCCTCCCCTTCTAAATAAAGGTGCTGATAGCCGTTTTTATCCCCAAGGGGTTTTAATAGCTTTGGAGCATTATAACTAAAATTTGTTTTCACCACCTGTCCTATAAAATAATAAGGGAGGTCGTATTGGTTTTTTGTTTCCGAGTTTACTCGCATAATATCCATCACATAGGGTCTCTCAAAGTCTTCATCTTTTATAATCGCCATGGTACGGTGCATATCAGTTCCTGGATAAGCATTTTGTTCTTTTGCGCTTACTATTTGCACATTAGGATTTTCAATATTAAAAAAATATAAATCTGAATGAAATTTGCTCCCAACCTCGTACTTAGCTTCAAAATGTGACGTTTCATTCTGTATTATAGTATTATGGGCAATAGACTGCTTTGCCCAAGTTGTATTTTCTTTCAAATAATTACCCCCGCCCTTTTGTTCTATATTTACAAAACGCGCCAGCCCATAGTCTTGAATAACTTCTTCTCCATCGTCATATAATGAAAAAGACAATTTATCGTAATGTCCATGGCTGGAACCTTGCGCAGCATATTTAAACACAAGCTCTACAGTATCTGTTCGCAAAACCCCTACTCCACCCTGATTGCCATTAGGGCCATCGGATAAATTAATAGATTTTTTTACAAACGGTTCAATAGCGCCATCATTAACTCCTAATGCTACCGCAAATCCCGTATCATCTAACAATACCTGATCTTGTTTTTCGGCTATACTTAACAGTTCTGGATTCTTACCTCCATAATAATAAGCAATATCTACCGCCGTAACCAATTCTCTTGAATAATAAGACATCCCTTTTTGTCCATCATTAAGAGGAAAGAATTCCCCATCGGCATCTGACAATTGCAACAAAGCATGCACAGATTTTAATAAAACGCCATCTTTATGCTCAAATATTTTCAGTTCTGGTTTTACATTATCTAAAGCTTCTGCAAAAATTAAAAACGGATACATAGCATATCGCTGGTAGTATGGCCCTTCTGTATAGTAGCCATCTGGAGAGAAAGGTTCTTCTAAATTAGCTAAAAAACCAGCTCTACCTTCTTTATCTTTTATAAACCCACCATCATTATCCTTGGCATCTGGATCTAAACCATCATTTTCTATACCATATAAAGCACGATGTATCAAATCTTCATCACCCATAACCAAACCAATCATCCCTACAGCGGCATTGCCCCAGGTACTGTGATTATGTACGCGATTGTAAAACTGAGGGTTTTCAATAGAAATAAAATCGGCAAACGGACGAAACAAGTTATTCTCTAGCTTATCCCGTTCTTCTTGAGACAAATAATCATAAATACAATCGTAGGCTTGGCTCACGTATACCAGCCAGTTTGAATCGTTTAAACATTGCCAAAACAACTTCCCTCTAGCATAAGAGCGTGTTTGCGGATGTACAGGAAGCGTTTTATACATAGCCTCATATTCCATAAGCATGTCTTTCACGTATTTTGCATACTTCTCTTCATTTAATATTTGATATAATACACCGGCTTTTTGTAACATCAAAAAATTGCGCTTATGACGCTCATGAGTGTATCCGCCAGAAAAATCCTTTGGAATTGGCACTTCTATTTCCAATCCAATTTCTAGGTCGACTTCTTGTTTTGCTGCTTCTAAAGATTTATCAAAAAGCGGAACTTGTCCTAATTTTTGTCTGATATGACTAACACCTTTCTTGGTTAGAATCAAATTGGGATGTCCTTCGTTTGAAATTGCTTGATCCATATTACTATTAGGTGATTGCTCTTTGCAAGAAACCAAAATACCAACTGTAAAGATTAAAATTGCAACTAGTTTAGAAATATTTTTAAAGGCCATTATGAATCGTTAAATATGGTTAATACAACTGTTATTTTATCGGAAACCAATCTGGTTAACCAAATTGGTTTACCAAATATATGCTTATTTGTACCTTAAACAAAATAAACCATGACAAATTTGCTTTTTTAACACTATGCCATTGGAAATTTATTATGTGTAAAAACACCATAAGTGTTACAGAACTTTTTTTTGGAAAAACTATTTTGTTATAATAGTCTCAAAAACAGCACCCGGCATCAAATTAATAGTTTTAGGCTTCTTGTTAACCTCTATTACACATTCTATATAACCTTCTCCCAATAGTTGTAGCTGTAGTTTATTATCTGTTAATTTAACAAAAACATCTGTTTCTTTTGAAAATGAGATTTGAATATTATGATGTTTTAATCTACTAACAGAAAAGAACACATTTTCATTGTCTTTTGTTAAAGAAGTTGGAGATACGCCTTCTGGCTTCCAAGTGGAATTATTCAATGCCCAATCTTTAAATTTCGTTATAGAATTATCCTCATCAAGTCTATTCGAATACCCTTTATATGGAAACAAAAGGGTAATAAAACTAAAATCTGTTTGGTTGTTTTTTGAAACCACAGCCCATTGTTTGCCGCGTTTTCCAGAAGTTTTTACCGCATCTATTTCATTGATTTGATAAATATCCAATCCTGAAGCATCGGCAAATGTAGATCGTATTAAATTGGGTGCTTCCTCTAAACTGTAATGCCCTTGCCACACTTGTTTATATGTATGTGGCACTTCCGATTTAAAATTATCTTTTACGATCCAAAAGTCATCTTTTAAAAAAAGAACC
Source organism: Mariniflexile ostreae (assembly GCF_042427585.1). Classification (NCBI taxonomy): domain Bacteria; kingdom Pseudomonadati; phylum Bacteroidota; class Flavobacteriia; order Flavobacteriales; family Flavobacteriaceae; genus Mariniflexile; species Mariniflexile ostreae. The sequence goes on from NZ_JBHMFC010000103.1 coordinate 80,952, forward strand.
TGTCTGAAGTAATCAACTCCTATGTTTTCAAAACCGTTATGACTTCCCACATAAACCTCTAAATTTTCATTTTTTTCCCAAGCTATTGTTTTAGGGTCTGGCAATTCTTTAAATTTCCCAAAACCACTTCCGCCTTGATTGGACGTATAATGCTTGCCCTGTAACTCATTATCTACCAAGGCCACATTTTTAGTCATAGAGTTTTTAAACAACTCTAAATCTTTTAATGAATAGCGCACTTGATAATTAGGCAAAATAACCTTTCCATTCGCCATCGCCTGAATGCCCAACATATCACCATGTTGATGATCTGGCTTTTCAGCATCTAGTCCCGCAGAAATAATCATCATTTTATCATTAGGTTTCCAGCCTTCACGCATAATATAATAGCCTGTGCTTGGAAATTCTACAGATTTCATTGTTGGAAATTGCGATTTTATATGATCCAACATTTTTAATTGTTTATCGGTAACATACCAAAACATATTGGGTGCTACGTAAGTATTGGCAAAATAGCCCATTTTTGGAGATTCAAACAGCAGATACCCTAAGGTTAAAGCATCTGATATGTCATTTTTTTCTGCCCAAGGATCATCCGTATCATCAGAAAGTACTGGAGCCGACTTATCTGGATATGCCAATTTAGTTAAGGTTACAAAAAGAGTCTTTAAACGATCTTTCCAAAAAGGTTTTACTTCTAAATTACTAATTTTAGCAAGTTGATATACATAGTAGTAATTACCAATATCGCTAACATGATAATGAACTGTTCGTTCAAACTGAAAACCGTCATCGTTTATTTCTTTTGACAAATGCGTCTCCAACAAGGTCATAGCGCGTTCATACCAAAGTTCGGTACCCTCAAAATCCCTAAAAAGAATAGAAAGCATGGCCAAGGCAGAAAGTCCTCTGGTTTGATGGTTTCCTGGATGAAACTCGGAGTTATGTTCATACAGGTGAGCCCCGTGCTGTAACAGGGTTGCTATAGTTGTAAGTTGGTTTTCATCGGAATATTGTTTTTCTCCCAAAAACATATTATGGATATTAAGCCAATTCAAAACCCGATACCCCGATCTAAACGCTTCATAAACACCATTCCCATCTTCAATGCTTTCATAAGCGCCTGTAGACAAGGCTTCATTTAAAGACTTCAATTGATTTGTAAAATAATTTAAATATTGCAAATCCTGATTTTGATAATGATAATAAAATCCAATATCCACCATTTTATGCTGCCGCGCCAAATGCCTAATCGCATAAGCATCTACAGGTTTTTGATTCAAATAATCGAAAGGTAGTTTCCATTTGGTAGGTCCTGAAAATTTAGATAGATGCTCCTTAGCCTTTTCTGCATGTTTTTTTTCAGCATTAGGATAAAGTGTTTTGTAATTGGAAAAACGTGTACTAAATGTGCTCCAATCATAAAAATAACGTTCCGAAAATTTCTCTCTAAAATAATGCGCCAATTTTACTTCTGAAATCTCAGCATTTGCATTTAAAGATTTTTTTATCTCAGGTTTTAAATAGTTTGATAGTTCACTAATTGCTATCACTTTAGTAGATGGAATGTCTTGCGCATAACTAAATGATGCGCGCAAACATAACCCGATTATAAAAAATAATTTAAATATGTTCATGATAATAGACTGTTTCGTTTAAATCTAATAAAACAAAAACGCCACACCGCTTTATTATTAGCATCTGTAGCGTGTTCGTTTTTTATACCTCACAGACGTTTAATGCTGTGAGGTTATCTGTAATTAGTAAGCGTAAAATAATGGGGGTTAACGAGCCAATACTTAATACATTAATTTTTGTTTTAAGTTTTGCTCTATCTTAATCTCTCCAGAATTTTGAATATTATTATCAACTGGTTTTTGACCTTTTTCGCCCCAGAGCACCGCAATGGTTTTTACAGGATTGTTTTTAAAAGTATTATTAGAAATATCGACATTTACAATCCCTATATTTTCTATTAAAATCTCACTTCCTTTACCACTATTTGTAAAGGTGTTGTTGCTAAGCACCAAGTTACCGCCTATAGTAGACTCATCGTAACCGCCACGATAGTAATTCAACACATTGTTTTGCACGTGATCGAACGTAGAATTGGTTATAAGCACAAATTCTGCATTATAATCTCCTTTAGAATCTGTTTCTTTATTTAATAAAAAGCCATTTAAAGAGTTCTTTATAGTTGTATTTACAACAGAAATAGTATCTGCAAAGGATCCTTTTGAAACTTCTAAAACAGTTTTAAAATTTGATATTTCGCTATTTTCAACAAACAAATCATAAGCTTTACTCATGTTTTTATCTAAAGTAGCGAACGCTTTCTGGGTGTTGTCACCAATTAAAACAACATTTTTAATATTAAGATTCCCTTTAGGGTGTAGCTCAAAGGCATTGACCTCTGTTGCTATTTGAAGGATTGCTTTTTGTTCAACATTAGCAGACGTAATGGTTATATTCTTATCTATAATCAATGCTTCATTAACCTTATACGTTCCTGGCTCTAAAGACAAAATATCTCCAGATTTTGCGCGTTTAAGCAGGTCTTGAAAATTATCCGTTGAAGCCACTTTTATCGTTTCAGCATTCTGCTCTGGTGCTTCGTTGGAAAACCAGTCGGTTCCGTAAAGTTTTTTATCCATTAACACGGTATTATCCTTAATAGGCAGCACCATAGCACCAATGGCATTTTTCTTGGTCCTGTCGCTTTTAAAGATATCTTGTGTTATGGTTTCAAAATCAAAACCATGATATACATCTTCATAATTTTGGTTAGGAACAAATAGGTTTTCAGAAATTTGATCTACTTGCAGGTCTTTGGTGATAAAACCATGGGCAGTTACATCACTTTTGTCTTCACTATTTAGAATGTTATTTTTAAACAGCACTCCATCCACTTTATCATAAGCTTTAATTGGATGGTTGTCCTTATTTTGATTGTAAATTAAATTGTTTGCCAATACAAAACGCTCTGGACGTTCCGAACGGATTTCTGAAGCAGGAAGCACATCTTTCTTATCTATATTTACACCAACACTAAACTGCAGTGGAGAAATACAATCTATAAACGTGTTATGGGCCACCACCACGTCGGTAACTTGATTGTATCGGTTTAATGGGGATTTTGGCACACCATTCATTACGGCTAAAGCGCTTCGGAACTCATTCCCTTTAATTTTATAAAAATAATTATTAGTAATCCAATGGCCTGTGTTTACAACCCGTATACCTCCTATAAACTTAGAGTTATCATTTCCTATAAACACATTGCCATCTATTTTAGCATAATTACCGTGTCTTAAAACTAAAGAGCCTTCACTTTCAAAAAACACATTGTGGCTAAATTCATTAAAATTAGATTTACTTGAAATAATTTCCACCTCTCCATTACAACGTTCAAAAAGATTATTGGACACATTTGTGTAAGACGGGGTCATAGACGTATAGCTATCTCCAATTTGTAATGTTTCGCCGTGAGGCCCTCCTTTTCTTGGGCGCGGTCCAAAATGATTGTTAACAATTTGATGGTGGTTATTAATATGCTCATTCCCTTTTAAAAAGACCCGTACTGTGGGTCCGAAATTCGATTTGCCTGCAATATAACAGTGATCCAGTTGATTGTGGCGTCCCCAAAATCCTACCCAATGATCCGTTACATCTCTATCTGCTTGTGTAAACTCGTCGATAACACAATTAGTAATCCTACTATTATTGGCAATTAAAGTATCATTGATTTTAAATTCAATTAAAGCTTTGGAAGGGCTATAGCCATTTTTAAAATAAAGGTCTTTAACAACTAAATACTCTCCTCCCAACTTCATGTTTGAAGCCCCTTCAATAGTAACTTCTCCCGCTGTTTCTGCTCTTAAAGTTATAGGTTGCTCTTTTGTACCTTCACCATAAAAAACAATTTCCACATCTTTCCATACTCCATTTGCCATAACGATATCGTCGCCAGCCTTAGCATTTTCAAAGGCTTTATTTAACTCCCCTATAGTGCCCACTTTAATAGGACCTGTTCCCTTTTGTTGGTTACAAGCGGTTAACACTATAAATACACTTAAAAAAATTAAAACTCTAGACATGATATTATATTTAAAAACTAATGGTTACAAGACATAATTACAAAAAAGCCTTTTAAAAAAAAAGGCTTTTTAAAACTCAAACTTAACTACAACTATTCAATGATTATTTTTTTAGTTAGACTTCCTGCATCGGAAGATATTTTTAACATATAAATTCCTTTAGACAAATGCGATACATCTATTCTATTATTTTTTGACATATTTTGAGATAATACTTTCTGACCTAGAAGGCTAAATATTTCTGCTGAAGAAATCTTCACATCTGCAGACAGGATAGTAATATAATCGTTTGCTGGATTTGGATACACACTTAACTTCGATGCTAAAAAAGAAGTAACAGAAAGTGTTGCATCTTGATCATTGGCTTTACCAGGTGTCCCTTTTTGGCTACCATCATATGTTAATGTAGAATATTCCCAATTAGCAGGGTCATCATTAGCTGCTGCGGTTAATGGTGCACCAACTTTTAACATAAAAGACGTTTTGGATGATCCTGATTGTCCAGGAAAACCAAAAGGTGTTGCAGATGGATTATTTGAACAATGACTCGTAACACCATCACCTAATCCGTCATCATAGATATAGGAACCATATCCATAATCATACAAAACTTGATCTACAAGCTCATCTGCTGCGTTATAGATAATTACGCCATCAGGACAGTTTGTTTCTGACCCTCCTGAATAGGTGGTTTCATTATTTAAACTTATTTTCTTAAAAGGGTAAATATAATCGGGTTCAATACCACCATGGAGTTCTGGAATATAATACCCTGCAAATATGGCATAAGCTCCAGCTTCTAGAGTGAAGGATTCTATAATAACTTCGGCATTATTAGAGCCATCTACAAGTTTCCAACCATCCATCACAACAGGCGCTGTGGTTGTATTATAAATTTCAAGCCATTCTCCATGCCCTTCATCTGGACTATTAGTATTTCCTACAGAACCCGCGTTTTGGGGCAAACCTTTAACAGTATCAATTTGTTCTTGCGAAGGTTTGGGTGGCCTGTTGTAGAACTCAGTAATAATAACTTCGCCTGTCCCTTGTGCAAAAGCCATAGCGTAAGTTAATAAAAATGTAAAAAGTAGTTTTGTTTTCATAATAGAGTGGTTTAGTGTTATAAAATAGTTTATCTGTAATCTTGTGAAATTACTTTTTTAATTATTGGGAAACCAAATTGGTTAACCAGATTGGTTTCCCAAATATAAATATAAATTTCAAGTATGCAAGTTTTTTTAACACATATTACTTAAAGATTTTAGGGATTAAAACTATTCATTACCAAAACAGAAGGGACAACATCGCATATGCTATCCTATATTCTTTTTTTATAACATAACTTTTAAAGCCCTTCTTAGGTTTAGATTAATTTACATAAACTCCCAAAACCAGATAAAAGACCTATTATACTTTCATTTTATCGATTTTGTAAACTTTTTCTTTTTAAAATAAAATATATTCTTACATTTGATTTGAATTTAACCTTTTTGAAATGAAAAAAATCTTTCTCATTGTCCTTTTAGGATTTATTTTGTTTTCATGTTCCGAACCTGAAACTCCTATAGCGCCTTCGGATCCACTTGTTTTATTAAAATACAATCCTCCTGTTTTGGATTTTTATGGCACACCGAAGAAATCGGCAACCAATATTCAAGTTAATGATTATGTTAAAGTAAACTTTGAAATCACACATTTAGAATATGCCACTTTATTTGTAGCGACACCCGAAGGAAAGTCCGCAACTTTTCATGATTTATTAAATACAGACTATGAGTTATATATTCCGAGCATAATAGATTCTGGAAAATACCTTAAAGTAGAATCTTTAAACTTAAAAATGGGTGATAATATATTTTATATTAAACCCCTTGTTCCTGGCACCTTTCAAATTAAATTAGAGGACAAAACCAAAACTTATCATTTTGAAGCCCCTATTGTTTTCAATGCCGTAAAAATCATAACATCTTCTACTGTAGGTGTAGATAGCAATTGTGGTATTCATAAGTGGCGGCATAGAGATTTTTGGTTTAAGATGGATGGCGGAAATCAAACTTTCGATAACCTATTAGTTGATAAAAACGCCACGTTTACCTACTCTACTAACTATGATAACGACAGCTATTCTGGAGATTTTGAAGTAAACAAAAATCTAAAAATAATAAAAACCAGAAATAAGTGTGGTGACTATCCTAGCTTACCCAATAACATTTCTTCCATTACCATATATAAAACAATCGATAATCAAGCTGAGCCTATAGCCACGTATTATGATATTTCTATTTAACTATATTAAAAAACCCTACAAATCCATGAAACACCTAAAATTACCGGCAGCCATACTTTGTCTTTTCTTACTAATATTTTCAAGCTGTGATTCAGATGAATCGGAATTACAAAAAACTTCTGATTTAGAAAAGGTAAGCTTTGACTCTATGCCTACAAAAACGATCTCGAGCGAAAAAACAGGAGCATCGAAACTAAATCCCACCACGGGAAACACCGAATATGAATATTTAGAAAAAGTAGAAGAATCTAAAACAATAAACCCTTTACTTGTTTTCGATTCTTCACAATCCAACGACATCATCTACCCTGGAAGCATTTTAAGAGGGGCTTCTTTTGTAAAAGGTTCGTATGATCCTTTAGTTTTGAGCACGCCTTTTAATGATGTGACTTTATCTGTGGATTTAAAAGGAACAGGGTTTCCAGGTGCATTTACAACTAAACCCACCTTAAGTGCAATAAGAGGCACATTGAACAGCTTCTTATTTAATAATATCGGTGTTTATGACCCGAACGCAATTCCAGCAGACTACACTTATCAAAGCGATTCTATTTACTCGAGCAACACGTTTAGCAAATCCCTAAGTGTTCACGTGGAAGCCAATGTTCTTGCAGGAATGATTACTGCTAATTTCAACTATGCATCCAACACAAGTTCTGCCACATCAAAAAATTATGTAATGGTAAAGGTGTATCAAAAATTCTATAATGCCTCAATAGACCCTAAGTTTATAAGTACTTGGATTGGTGGCGACATTAAAGCCACTGAGTGCGGCTCTCACGAACCTCTTTATATTAGTAGCGTAGATTATGGTCGTATTGCCTATTTATTGATAGAGACCGATTTAAGTACCACTGAAATCACCAAAATGGTAAACGCCGCGGTTGGCGTTAAATTTCTACAATGGAGTGCTTCAACTGATGTTGCTTATAATGAAAAATTCACTTCACTATGGAGTTCTAACAACATTAAAGTAAAAGTTTTAGGAGGCCCCGCCGGAGTTATCACGAACTACAATGAGTTCATGGCCTTTATAAAAGCTCCAAGCACACAAGACCTTGTAAACACCTCTGTACCCATTGCTTATAAAGTAAGACGTCTATTAGACAATACACAAGTGGATGTTGTTGGTCGTTTTGAAAAAGAATACACCATTTATAAAACCAATTAATAATTCTAATGGAAATAGGAAACCATAGTCCCCTCATTTATAAAATTATGTTATAAATACTATCGTTTCAATTAATTGATTCATTACAAATTAAAAGGCTGCCTTAACATATTGGAGACAGCCTTTTTTTATTCTTTCTTAGCACGTATCGTTAAAAAAAAACGATTCCATTATGTATAACAGCTGTAAATTGTCTAAAACAAATCCGTGTTCTCAAACTATAGCACTAAAACTATAGCACTAAAACTATAGCACTAATAGATATGAAACACAAATTATAGCCAACTTAAACAAATTGAGCTTCGAAATTACACCTAGTATAACTATTTTAAACGAGAAAAACTAGAGTTTCTAAAACGCATCCAATCACCAAAAAACTCAATATAGATATTTAAGCACAGTAGAAAAATTTAAAACATTAAGCCTTTACTTGTATTTTGGATTCTGCCCAATATAACGAGATATTAATCTAAGAAGTATTTCGAGAAGGCCTTATTTTATCAGCTTATTTATTAAACAAACAATTTCCAAAAACTCAAAATAAAAAAAGCGCTACAATATCAAGATTAAAGACGTTTAAAGCTTACGCTTTACAGAACCGGTAAACCCTTCTAAATCATCTTTTACATCGTCCAAGTCTTTTTTAACATCATCTAGAAATGTGGTATCAATACCATTTTTATCGGCACTTTTCGTGATTTCATGTTTGATGTCGTTAGTAGCATCTTTAAGGGTTCGCATCCCTTTTCCTAAACCACGGGCTATTTCGGGCAACTTATCTGCACCAAAGACCATAATGGCAATAAATAGTATAAATGCTATTTCTGCTCCCGATATGAATAAAAATGTTGTTAGCTGTATCACCTTGCAAATATATGAAGTTGTTTTGTATCCATAATGAAAGCCCTTTAAAATAAATAGGCTCACATCATAAAATTTTTATTTTTTATTCTTAAATGCATCAAAAGCACTTGGTTTCTCTTGTTTGGGCCATGCGTTATTGGATAGGTCTACATCTGCTGTTTCCTGTTCTGGATCGATTATTATAGAAGTAATTTCTTTTTCTGAAGCGATAGCTTTAGTAACCTCCAAATCATTTAATCGCCATATTTCAGCAGGATAGGTTTCATTTTTAATAGTGCCATCTGCATAGGTATATTGGACGAGTACCGGCATTACCAATCCTCCTGGTTTTTCAAAAGTGATATTATAAAAATATTTTGGCGTTTTCATTTTAGCGCGCTCTTCTGGGGTAAAATTATCCATAAGGTATGTCTTTAAAGGTTTGGAGTTCTCAATAATAGTTCCTTCCCTCATTTTTTCATCAAACTCATCACTCTCTTCATCCACCATATAAACTAAAGGAACCAGATCCCTCATACGGATGCCTTTTTCTTTTACATAATCTTTAATAAATTGATTTGGTTCTGAGGACACATGGTGTTTTTTAACATCTTTTATGCCTATATCTACCCAATCTGTCGTATAAAACCAACCACGCCAAAACCAATCTAAATCTACTGCAGATGCATCTTCCATCGTTCTAAAGAAATCTTCTGGAGTGGGATGCTTAAACATCCAACGGTTGGCATAGGTTTTAAAGGCATAATCAAATAACTCACGCCCCATAACAGTTTCACGTAAAATATTAAGAGCCGTTGCAGGTTTCCCATAAGCATTTTGTCCAAATTGATGCGTATGCAACCCTTTACTCATTATTGGCGCTATAAAATCTTGGTCTCCCCCCATATATGGAACAATAAGCGGTGCCGGACCTCGTCGTGATGGAAATGTGGTATGTCCCTCGGAAAGTGCTTTTGGGTAAGAGGCTACGAAGTCTTGCTCTGCGAGGTATTGTAAAAAACTATTCAATCCCTCGTCCATCCAAGTCCATTGGCGTTCATCGCTATTAACAATCATAGGAAAAAAATTGTGTCCCACTTCATGGATAATTACGCCCATCATCCCATACTTTACACGATCATCGTATGTACCGTCTTCATTTGGACGCCCGTAATTCCAACAAATCATAGGATATTCCATCCCTTGATTTTTAGCATGTACAGAAACAGCCTTATGGTAAGGGTAATCAAAAGTCATTCTAGAATATGTTTTTAACGTACTGGCCACTACTTTTGTAGACCAGTCTTCCCATAATGGATTTCCTTCTTTTGGATACATGGAAACCGCCATAACATCTTTTTCCCCTATTTTTACTGCCATCATATCCCAAATGAATTTTCTAGAAGTGGCAAATCCGAAATCACGAACATTTTCTGCATAAAATTTCCAAGTCTTAGTATCGGTTGAAAATCCTTTTTCTGCAGCTTCAGCCTCCTCTTGCGTCACAATTAAAACAGGCGCTTCATAAGATTTTGTTGCAGCTTCAAAACGTTGCAACATGGTTTTAGAAAACACCTCTTTCCTATTCGTCAGTTTACCTGTAGCATCCATGATGTGGTCTGCAGGAACCGTTATATTTACCTCAAAATTCCCAAAAGGCAATGCAAACTCATCGCGACCCCAAAATTGCGAGTTTTGCCAGCCTTCAACATCATTGTAAACGGCCATTCTTGGGTGAAACTGAGCAATTACATAAGCTCTATTACCATCTTTTGGGAAATACTCATACCCTGAACGGCCTCTTTTTTCAACGTGATCATTAATATGATACCACCACTTCATATCGAATGAAAAAACCTCTCCAGATTTTAGGACTTTTGGCAATTCAACACGCATCATGGTATTATTAATCGTATATTCAAGCGGATTCCCTTTAACATCCTTAACTTCCTCTATATTAAATCCTCCATCAAAAGCTTCCTCCAAATATTCTGAAACAAATGCACTGGGGAGGTGAACAGGGTCAATTACATCGGCTTCAATCGAGGAAGATTTTGAATCTTTGGCCCGCATATTTTGATCGAGCTGCAACCAAAGATAACTTAAAGCATCTGGTGAATTATTTGTATAGGTTATGGTTTGATATCCCGATAGCTTAGCATTTTTATCGTCCAGTACTATATCCATTTTATAATCTGCTTGCTGTTGATAATAGGCTTGACCAGGCGCTCCAGACGCTGTTCTGAAGCTGTTTGGTGTTGCAAACTCCTGGTGCAACTGCCTAAATTTATTGGTATTTACATGTCCAGGCTTAGCTGCCACAGGTTCTTGAGCATAAGCACATGCAGATATACATACTATTAAAAAAAGAAAGTACTGGGATAAATTTTTCATAATGGATGTTTCACTATTTTTCGTAACAAAAAAGCATTCAAAAATAAAATTTAAAATGCTTTAATCTAGATTTCAATTAAACTTTAACAATGCTTTATCCTTTTGAGGAATAAGAATATAATTTTTTTGTTTGGAATTTATTTTGATTTTTATAATGTTTTGCTGCTCTTTAAACACATCGAACAAAATGGTATTGGAAACTTCAAATGAGGAAATGGATTCCACATTAACAACCTCAAAATAACAAATAATAAGACCCCTCTCGTATGCCTTACCAACAAACTCAAAGGGTACGCCTTCCCCATTAATCTTGATTTTAAATTTTTCATCTAAATAACGTTCTATATAAAGTGTGGCACTTTTGGGTTCTGCCTTACTAGATAATACGATAGACTCATCATATCGGGTGCGCAAAGCATTTTCAAAATCATCAATAAAAAACCTGGAGATTATTTGGACCGATTTCTTTTCCTGCACATATTCAATTTCGGTAACACTCACATAATATTTATGCACGGTTGCAAATGCAAAAAATGGCAATATACCTATAATAAGAAACTTTATGTGCTTCATTATGCTTTAACAACAATAATTTTACTGGCTAAAATACCTGATTTATATACTACATATATCGTTTGTAAAAATACATTATTCTTTTCTTGCCAAAAACATAACACTTTGTTTATTCAGCACATCTAAAAATGCCATCTCATTACCATAATTCAATAACGTATAATCAAAATCATTTGTTTGAACAAATCTTATAAACTCCTCTACTCTATGTTTTGGGATATTAAAATTATCAACCAAAAATTCAGATCCAAAGTAATATTTTATAGATTCTGAAGGCACATTGGGAATTTGTATGTGCGCTTTATCAACCGCACCCGAGCGGAATAACGGCAATAGCACCAAGTCTACCACATTTACAATATCAAGCCCGTTAATCATCGCCAAACGTTCCGGGTTCATTGCAACATTATGGCTACCATCTAGGGCCACAGTAGTTAATGCTGTAGCGTTCCTCCCCCTTGTATCCAACTTGTTTTTTGAAATTCCAAAATAAAACACATCAAGTTTAGGTTTGAACGTTTTTACATGTTTTATGTCTTGGCCTAGATTTCCTGTAAGATTATTATTGGACACCACAACCTCATCCAGCAAATGAATTTCCTCTATCAGGTAGATTTTCATGACACCCGATTCTATCACCGCTTGGTTTACGGTAAAACTCACATCTTGATATTGTAAGGCCTTCACCTCTATCGAGTCGTTTAGCTTCACCTGAATTACAAAATCCCCAGAAGCATCTGTAAAAACCATTGCGTTTGTCGTTTTATTCACAATAGGAATACCTTCCACATCACTTTTCTCCACAACAACCGTTCCTTTAGCTTCTATACGTTTAAAACTCTGAGCCATCGCTTGTAATCCAAAAAAAACCAAGCATATCGCCAATAGTATCTGTTTTTTCATATCCATAATTTTAATTTAAGATACTGTTTTTAAACTTAAAACACAAGTCTATTTCAAACGAAAACTGGTATCGAAAGCCTATTTCACTTATATTTACAAGAAAAGCCTTTTTCGATGAAAAATATTATTATAGCAAGCACCTCTACGCTTCATGGAAGCCCATATTTAGAATATCTTTTAGACGATTTAAATGTTTTTTTAGATGGCATTGACACTATCTTATTCATTCCATACGCCAGGCCGGGTGGCATTTCGCACGATGACTATGCAGAACACGCAAAAAAAGCATTTTCTAAAATCGACAAATCCCTTACAAGCATCCACACCTTCGATCATCCCAAAGTAGCGGTAAAAAAAGCAAAGGCTATTTTTGTTGGTGGTGGCAACACCTTTGTTCTATTAAATGAGCTACACAAAAACGATTTAATTGAAACAATAAAAGAAGCTGTTATAAGCGGCACCCCCTACCTAGGCACCAGTGCAGGCAGCAATATTTGCGGACTCACGATTAGAACCACAAACGACATGCCCATTGTTTATCCTAAAAATCTAAACGCGTTGGGCTTGGTACCGTTTAATATAAATCCGCATTATTTGGATCCTGATCCCAATACAGCACATATGGGAGAAAGCCGAGAGACCCGTATACAGGAATTCCATAAGTTTAACACACCACCCGTAATAGGACTTCGAGAAGGTAGTTGGCTAGAAGTGCATGAAAATAGTATTGTTTTAAAAGGAACTTTAACAGCGCGAATTTTTGAATACAACAAAATGCCTTATGAAATCGACCCTAATACGGATTTGGGAGTTTTGAAATAAAAAAAGCTTCATATTTCTATGAAGCTCTTTGAGCGGGAGACCAGGTTCGAACTGGCGACATTCAGCTTGGAAGGCTGACGCTCTACCAACTGAGCTACTCCCGCATTTACAAGTGCAAATATAAACACTATTTACACATTAGCAAGAAAAAATTAAAACTTCTTTAAAAAATGAAAACCCAGTATCTCAAAGCCTTCTTTGTAATAAAACTTATGTGACTGGATATTTGCAACATAGGTGTTCAATTCTGCTACCTCACAGTTTTTTTCTTTCGCATAATTTTGTAACCATTTAAAAAATTGCTGTCCGAGTCCTTTTTTTCTGTAACCATCCTCAATATACACATGATCAAGCTCCATGCTCCTGCCAGAATAATGCCTCGTACAGAACCACAATCCCGAAACCCCTATTAAGCGTTCGCCTTCATAAATACCAGCGCATTCATAATTTTGTTTAACCATTTCAGCAAAACGTATTTTTAAAACCGCTTCTGAAATAGGCTCTCTACCTAATTTTTGCACTAACGGAATTATAATATTTATATCTTTTTTATTTATAATTTTAAAAACAAATGACATACATTTATATTTTTGATGACGCTTTATTTACACCACCTATTATATTGCGAATTACTCAAATTTAGATGAATTATAGAGCATTTAATTTAAAAAAATGGCATATACAATAAAACCAATAGATGCAAAAGACACTCATGCCGTAAGACACCCTATACTACGAGCAGGAATGCCCCTAGAAGCATGTATATTTCCTGGAGACACCTTAGCGACCACAATTCATTTAGGAGTGTTTCTAAAAAAAGAAGTAATAGGCGTGGGTTCCTTTTTAAAAAATAAACACAGTGCCTTTCCAGAAAACAAACAATACCAACTTCGGGGCATGGCCATATTAAAAGCATTTCAAAAAAAACATTTAGGAAAAATGCTTCTAGAATATGCCGAAAACAAATTAAGAGAAACAGATGCCCAAATCTTATGGTGCCATGCCAGAGAAGACGCTATAGCTTTTTATAAAAAAAATGGGTTTACACCCCTAGGCGATCCTTTTTTTATTCAATCTGCCGGCATACATCTTGTTATGTACAAATACCTTTAAATTAAACTGTTTTAACGCATAAAACAGTTTTGACAAATAGTATCCAAATTGTTGCAAATTTAGAATACCAATAACGTTATTATGAGAAGTAGTAAATTTAAAATCAGATTAATAATAGGGCTTGCCATTGTGGCTTTTGCTTTCATAAAACGTTGCAGTAGCAAAGAGACCAATCCGTATACGGGCCGTGAGCAGACCATAAACATGTCTTCAGAACAAGAAATTGCTATTGGCTTACAAAGTGCACCTCAAATAGCCCAACAGTACGGTGGCTTACACCCTAACACCCAATATCAAGCTTTGGTAGACCAAGTTGGCAATAAGCTCGTAAACAATAGCGTAGCGAAAGACACACCGTATAAATATGAGTTTCACTTGTTAGCAGACGAAACCACTATAAATGCTTTCGCGCTTCCCGGCGGACAAATATTTATTACCCAAGCGCTATTTTCAAAATTAGAGAACGAAGACCAGCTCGCTGGTGTTTTAGGGCATGAAATCGGACATGTGCTGGGTAGGCATTCTGCAGAACGCCTTGCAGAAAGTGATTTTTGGCAAACGGTGAGCACAGGTGCTTCTGTTGGCGCAGATATGGGAGAGTTTGTTAACGGCATTGGCCAACAAACCCTACTAAAAAACGGCCGTGGTGACGAATTGGAAAGCGACGACCTAGGCGTATTGTTCATGATACGTGCTGGTTATGATCCAGAACAAATGATTGGTGTTATGAAAATATTAAAAGCCGCAGCTGGCTCCAATACAGTTCCTGAATTTCAAAGCACACATCCAGATCCAGAAAACAGAATTGAAAAGATTCGGGAGTCTATTAGAAAATACAAAACTTCTGAAAACACGACCTTTTAAAATTGTTTTTCATTATCAAAATAATGAGATACAAGCCCATGTCCCATTATCCTTATTCTATCAGATCAAAACCGTTTTAAAAAACCTTTAAACAAACATTCATTGTCTATAAATTAGCAAGAAAGTGTTAAAATCCAGTTTTTTTTAAAGGTCCTTTTTGAGTCTTTCTTAGTAAACTTCTTTATCTTTGAAGTCTACTAAAATAGAATAAAAATGAATAAAAAAGCCATACTCATGATTCTAGACGGTTGGGGAAAATCTCCAGACCCAAAAGTTTCAGCAATCGATAATGCAAACACGCCTTTTATAGATTCTCTTTACACAAAATACCCTAGTGCCAGCTTACGAACCGATGGGCTTCACGTAGGCTTACCTGAAGGCCAAATGGGAAATAGCGAAGTTGGCCACATGAACCTTGGTGCAGGTCGCATTGTGTATCAAGATTTGGTAAAAGTAAACTTAGCTGTTGAAAACAAAACGCTTCATGATGAAAAAGTGTTGGTAGATGCTTTTGATTATGCCAAAAAGAATAATAAAGATGTCCATTTCTTAGGATTGTTGAGCGATGGTGGTGTACACTCCCACATCAACCATTTAATTGGGCTCGTGGAAGCTGCAAATGATTTCGGCTTAAAAAACACTTATATCCATGCTTTTACAGATGGGCGCGATGTGGACCCAAAATCTGGAAAAGGATTTGTCGCACAACTCAACCAGCATTTAATAGATACACCAACAAAACTAGCTACAATAACCGGACGCTACTATGCAATGGACCGTGATAAACGCTGGGAACGTGTAAAACTGACTTACGATGCTTTGGTAAAAGGTATTGGAGAGGCTTCTAAAGACATTAACCAGTCCATTCAAAATAATTATGATCTTGACGTTACCGATGAGTTTATAAAACCTATCATCCACGTTGATGAAAAGGGACAACCTCTTACCACTATTAAAAACGGTGATGTTATTATATTTTTCAATTTTAGAACAGATCGTGGTCGCGAATTAACCGAAGTTCTTTCGCAAGTAGATTTCCCAGAGCATAACATGCACAAATTGGACCTCTACTATGTAACCTTGACCAACTACAACGATACTTATAAAAACATTAATGTTATATTTAACAAAGACAACCTAACAGAAACCTTAGGTGAAGTGCTGGAAAAAAACAATAAAACACAAATACGTATTGCAGAAACAGAGAAATATCCGCATGTTACTTTTTTCTTCTCAGGAGGAAGAGAAGAAGCCTTTAAAGGAGAGTCCCGTATTTTAAGAAACTCGCCTAAAGTAGCCACTTACGATTTAAAGCCCGAAATGAGTGCTTACGAATTAAAAGATGCTTTAATTCCTGAATTACAAAAAGGTGAGGTCGATTTTGTTTGTCTTAATTTTGCCAACGGCGACATGGTTGGCCATACCGGCGTTATGGAAGCTGCAATTAAAGCTTGCGAAGCTGTAGATGCCTGTGTAAAAGAAGTGGTTACCACAGCCTTAGAAAACGGATACACAACCTTACTTATTGCCGATCACGGTAACTGTGAAACCATGATCAATCCAGATGGTTCGCCAAATACGGCACATACAACTAATCCTGTTCCTATTATTTTAATTGATAAGGACTTAAAAGCTATAAAAGATGGTGTATTGGGTGATATCGCACCTACAGTCCTTAAGCTTTTAGGGGTTGAACAACCTGCAGCCATGACCAGACATAGTTTAATTTAATAGCATCTATTTGAATTCTCACACCCCTATAAACTTCAACGAAGTGCTTACCATTGCTGTAGATTTTGATGGAACTATCGTTGAAGATGCATACCCTAAAATAGGTAAACCGATGCTTTTTGCTTTTGAAACATTAAAAATGCTTCAACAGAAAGGGCATCGGCTTATTTTATGGACCTATAGATATGGTGAACGGCTGGAAGAAGCGGTAAACTTCTGCAAAAGCCATGGCATCATTTTTTATGCTGTAAACCAAAGCTTTCCAGAAGAACCCTATAATGAGCATATAAGTAGAAAAATTAATGCTGATCTCTTTATAGATGATAGAAACGTAGGAGGCTTTTTAGGTTGGGGAGAAACTTATCAAATTATTACCAACTCAAAACCAAAACATTTAGAGAGAAAAAAAAGCTTTTTTGATATTTTTAAATAATTTTGCTGTATGAACACACGCTCTCTAAAGCTTAGCTCTTTAATTTATATCACAATGCTTTCCCTACAAGTACCATATAAAAAATTAATAGCTTTTAGTAATAGATATCAAACATCTTAACTTATATAAAAAGACTTGTTTAAAGTGTGGGCTAACGTTTTTAATACCATGTTAATTAAAATTTTAAACGCTTTGTAGCTATTTTAATAGCTTTGTAAATATTTTCAAATTATGATTATAATAAAAACCCAAGAAGAAATTGAATTGATGCGTGAAAGTGCCTTAATCGTATCAAAAACCTTAGGCGTATTGGCCAAAGAAGTAAAACCAGGCGTAACCACGCTTCAGTTAGATAAAATTGCTGAAGAATACATAAGAGATCATGGTGCTATTCCAGGTTTTTTAGGCTTATATGATTTTCCTAACACCTTATGCATGAGCCCAAACAACCAAGTAGTTCATGGCTTTCCTACAAAAGAGCCTTTAAAAGAAGGAGATATTATTTCTATAGATTGTGGAGCCTTGAAAAATGGTTTTTATGGCGATCACGCTTATACCTTTGCTGTTGGTGAAATTGATCCCGAAACCGAAAAATTATTACAGATTACCAAAGAATCTTTATATAAGGGCATTAGAGAATTTAAATTAGGAAACCGTGTTGGTGATGTAGGTTATGCCATTCAGAAGTACTGTGAAGATCATGGCTATGGTGTTGTTAGAGAGTTGGTAGGCCATGGATTGGGCAGCAAAATGCACGAAGATCCTGAAATGCCCAATTATGGCAAGCGGGGTCGTGGCAAAAAATTTATAGAAGGCATGGTTGTGGCTATAGAACCTATGATTAATATGGGCACCCACCGCATAAAGCAACACAATGACGGCTGGACCATTACAACCTTAGACAATAAGCCCTCTGCACATTTTGAACATGATGTCGCTTTAGTAGACGGAAAACCAGAATTACTTTCTACTTTTGCATATATTTATGAAGCACTAGGTATTGTTTCTAATGAAGAAGATGAGTTTCGTAAAGAGCCTTTCTCTCTTTAAATATGAAAACCTAGATTTCACAGATGTTCACGAATAGCTTTCTCTTAAATTAAAAATTTATCAGAATTATGAGCAAGCTACGTCTCCATGTAGAAGCTTATAAAACCAATAAGTTATCTACGGATATCTATCATGAACTATATACAAAGCTTTGGTGGAGTAGAATATGGAGATATACCGGAAATTAAGGTGTTTAAATACTATTATTATATAGTCGAGATAAGCGAAATTTAATATAAAAATATCTTGAAAACAAAAGCTATAAATTGTTTTACTGGTTTACACATAAAATATACTTTTAACTATTGCGATATAAAACTGGAGCTTTTAATACATTTTGGATAAAATAGTTTAAAATATAAATGAGTCACCTTTTAAGAATCTGTTTAAATCTAAACCTGTGTCGAAATCCTTCTTTAAAACAATACTAAACACCGTTCCAAGACCAATACTCATCAGGTTAAGCTACATGGCGCGCCCTGTTTTAGCTTTCTTTTTAAAAGGAGACACATTTACAGACCCCATCGATGGCAAAAAATTTAAACGGTTTTTGCCCTACGGTTATGAAAATCAGCGCCAGAACGTTCTATCCCCTTCTACTCTTTCCTTAGAGCGGCACAGGCTGCTTTGGCTCTATTTAAAACGAGAAACCCATTTCTTTACTGCGCCATTAAAAGTATTACATTTTGCCCCAGAGCAGGCTTTCTATAAGCGTTTTAGGAAGATGCAAAATCTAGATTATGTAACAACAGATTTAAACTCCCCTTTAGCTGATGTAAAAGCAGATATTTGCAACCTGCCTTTTAAAGACAACTCTTTTGATGTGATATTTTGCAACCATGTCTTAGAGCATATTCCTGATGACACCAAAGCCATGCAAGAACTCTACAGGGTTTTAAAAGTTGGCGGTATGGGCATATTTCAAATCCCTCAAGATTTATCTAGAGCTAAAACATTTGAAGACCATACCATTACAGACAAAAAAGAACGGGCGAAAATATTTGGGCAATACGATCATGTTAGAGTTTACGGTCGTGACTATTTTGATAAGCTAAGCAGCATAGGGTTTAAAGTTAACGCTGTAGACTATACCGCAACATACTCCCAAGAAGAGCTTATTAGATATTGCTTAGCAGCAAACGAAATCATCCCCGTTTGCTATAAATAATAGAAATAAAATTAAAAGATAAACCTCTTAAAAATCATTCCGTAGGAAAGCCATTTAGCGACAATGTTTCCAATTCTTTTGCATCATTTTCGTAAATCAAATATACTTTAAGCTTAGGCTGCGACTTCAAAAATGTTTCTATTCTAGCAATGCCCATCGTTTTAAAAGCAGTGGCGTAAGCATCTGCTATCATACAGTTTTCCGCAATAACAGAAATGCTTAGTAAGTTTGTTTTACTAGGATACCCAGTTTGCGGATCTATAATATGAGAAAACCGATTACCGTTTTCATCGATTTTAAATTTTCTATACGTTCCTGAAGTGGCCATCCCTTCATCTTTTAAAGCAATAATATTATGAATGGATTGTAGGCCATCAAAATTCGGGTCTTCTACACCAACTTTCCAAGTGTTTTGCTTTTCTTTATTAATACCTCTAACATATAACTCACCGCCAATATCCACTAAAAAATTTTCTATGTTTTTATTGGAAAGAAACTGGCTTATAACATCGACAGCATACCCTTTTGCTATAGCATTAAAATCTAAAAAAGTACCTTCTGGTTTTATAATTTTATTGGCTTCTCTATGCACCTTATCAAAACCAACAGACCACATTAAGCTATCTATTTTAAGGCTATCCAGATTGGAAATACGATTTTCAGGCCCAAAATCCCAAGCGTTTACAATAGCTCCTATAGTGGGGTCAAAAGCGCCCTCTGTTTGATGGTAGATTGCTTTTGAAGCCTCGAATACCTTTATAAAATGTGCGTCGATTGTTGTAGGTTCATTTCTATTTAATTTAGAAATATCGGAATTGTCTTGATAGGTTGACAGCGATTTATTTATCACGTAAAATAAACTATCAAACTGCTTTTGGTAATTCACATCAGCATCATATATAATAGAATAACTGGTGCCAAAAACAGACCCTGATAATTTTGTATTTAACCTAGTCTCTTTTTTACAGGAAAGTACAATTATAAATAGAGTAAATAAAAACACGATTGAATTAAAGCGAGAATAAGCCGACTTCTTATTACAGCAAGTCCCCCTATCTAAAGAATTTAAACCAAACTTGCTTTGTTCTTTGTTATTTTTAAATTCCATGTTTTTTAATTCAAATTTGTTTCTAAAACCTGAATACCATTGTATTCCAATAAGTATTCTTCATTTAAATAGATAGGCTGTTTCTCATCATTTATATTGCCTAAGCCCACACCCGCATATAAAACCTTTGCATCATTTTCAAAAGCATGTTTTTTAAATGTTTCCATCCAAACCACATCATAGTTATTGGGGTTTTCAGGCAAGATTACAGCCCGAACAATAACAAAAAAATATTGTTTATTTTTATCGATACAAACGAATTGCGGATGTTTTTTTAGCTTACTATTTATAGCAATAAATTCAAAGCCACGTTGCTCTAAATCTTTTCCAACGTGGTTCATAGCTAAATTATGAAGTTCTTGTTTATTAAGTGCTCTGCTCATTTAAACAAAATTAAAACAATTGTTTAAATTGATGGTGACATTTTGAAATTGTTTCGATGTATTAAATATAATGCTATTAAAAAACCTTAAAACAAGATTTCTGTAGAAGGTTTTATTTTCTATTGAAAATTGGATAAGGAATAAACTCTACAGCATCTCCTTCAATTTTAGGAAACGATTGCGTCTCCCATTTTTCCTTGGCTTGGGCAATTAAATCTTTGCTTGAAGAGACAAAGTTCCAATCGATAAAACGTTCTTCAGGAAAAGGCTCACCTCCATATATATATATCGTACTGTTTTCTTGAATGGTAAATTCGCAAAGTGTGCTGTCTTTTGCCACCAAAAGTTGTTTAGGCTCATAAATATGCCCTTCACTTTCAATTGCACCTTTAAGAATATATAAACCTGCTTCGCCAAAAAGTTCATTCCCTATATTTATAACCTGTTTTGTTTTGCTTTTTATTTCTAGCATAAACAGCTTACTAAAAACAGGAACAGGCGATGTTCTGCCAAAAGCTTCTCCAGCAACCAGTTTAAACTGAACGTCGCCCTCTGTCCAACTAGGAATTTCTCTTTCCTCAATATGGGAGAACGATGGCTCCATTTGCTCTAGATGTTTTGGTAAGGCCACCCAAATTTGTAAACCGTGCATAAATAATGGCGAATCTCGTAAATAGTCTGGCGTGCGTTCGGAATGTACTATGCCTTTTCCTGCCGTCATCCAATTGACTGCGCCTGGTTTTATCTCAACTTCATTACCAAGTGCATCACGATGCATGATACTGCCCTCAAATAAGAAAGTAAGTGTAGAAAGCCCAATATGAGGGTGAGGCAATACATCAAAATTTTCACGTTCGTTTAACTTAACAGGCCCCATATGATCAATATAAATAAAAGGACCGACCATTCTTTTTTGTCTGAATGGCAATAAACGACCCACCATAAATTTCCCAATATTAGCGGCTCTTTCCTCTATAATTAATTTGATGTTTGACATGGCGTATACGTTTTAAAATTATAATAAATTATGATGATGGTTTCCGAGTTTTCCAAATTCTAGGCAAATGCCAGTTAAATTTAACGGATAATAATCGAAATACAACAATAGTAACAAGACAAGTAATTTCAACAGGTATTTTGGGAACATCTAATTTAAGTAAAATAAAAAAAACAGCACCCCCTAAAATACATGTGGTTGCATAAATTTCTTTTTGAAAAATTAATGGAATGTTACTTAAAGAAATATCCCTAATTACACCTCCAAAACACGCTGTAATGGTTCCAAGAGCAACACAACTTACAGGATGCATGTTTAACGACATTCCGGTTTGAATCCCCACTAAGGTAAAAAAACCAAGCCCTATTGAATCGAAAAACAATAATACATTATGATAATTACTTATTAATGACCTAAATGACAAGCCCACAATGGTACTAACTAGAACCACAAATCCAGCACTAAATTCAAACAACCATTTAACAGGAACTTCTCCTATCAAAACATCGCGTAAAGTTCCGCCACCCAATGCTGTAACAAAGGCAATTATAAACGTGCCAAAAATATCTAGCCTTTTTTTCATAGCGGCAAAAGTACCTGCAATACTAAAAGCCGCTGTTCCTATTATTTCAATAGTTCTAAGAGATTCCATTACTCAGTTATTTTTTGAGATAAGTTGTCCAATATACGTATTTGCCAATACTTCAAAACAATCTAGCTCATTTAATTTTTTAGAATCTTTACAATCTATATTCGCGTCGTTTTTGTCTGAACTCAAAAAAAAGCCATCATCAACAAAGCTATTATGATGATGGCGTTTATTTATAGGATTATTATATAACACCTACTGCTTAAATATGGATTTTATCATGAGGGTATTTCCGGGGCATTACATAGTTTCGTTTTAATTAAGCATTAATGTTAACCAAAATTTTAACTTCTGAAGGGTCGTTCGCTAAAGCTTCAAAGCCTTTTTCCACAATTTCATCTAAAGAGATTACACGCGTTATCAATTTTTCTACGGGCAATCTCCCACTATCGATTAAAGCTATCACCTGAGGGAAAATATTGCGATAGCCAATTATTCCTTTTATGGTTATTTCTCTCATCGCCTGATCTAAAGCATCATGTTCTATTTTTTTCATAAAAAGAGCAACCAAAACTGCTGTTCCACCATTACGAAGACTGTTAATTCCTGTATCAAAAGAAGCTTGAACTCCAGCTGCATCAATAAAAACATCTACACCATTTCCTGTTATCTCCCTGATTTTTTGAGGAATATTTTTGTCCCTAGCATCAAAAGTGTGGGTTGCACCAATCTCTTTTGCCTTTTTCAATCTGTTTTCTGAAAGGTCTGTAATAAAAATTTGAGATGCTCCAGAAGCTAGCGCAACCTGAGCTGTAAGCAAACCAATAGGTCCAGCACCAGCGATTAGCACCGTATCCCCCATTTTCATCCCACTTTGCTGTACACCATATGCAGCAACAGCTGCAGGCTCTACAATAGCGCCCTGCTCGAATGTTATTGTATCGGGCAATTTATGTACCATATAATCTTCTACTATGGCATATTTAGCAAAAGCCCCATTGGATGTTAAGCCTACAAACCCCAAAGGTTCTGATAGATTATAGTGTCCTGAAGCAATAAATGGACTTTCAGGGTTTCTAAAAATAGGCTCTACAGTTACCCGGTCTCCCTTTTTAATGTGTTTCACATGTTCTCCCACTTCCTCTACGACTCCAGCAAATTCGTGACCAAGGGTTGTGGTTCCTTTATGACCATTGAGTGCATATGGGGCCTCTACTGGAATTAATTGAGGGCCATCCAAGTATTCGTGCAAATCTGACCCACAGATTCCTGTAAACTTTACAGCAATCTTTACTTGGTTTTCTTTTGGTGAAGGAATTGAAGTTTCCTCTACCCTAATATCCTTTGCTGCATGCCAGCGAGCCGCTTTCATCGTCTTCATAATGCTTTGTTTTTAAAATTATTAAATATTTTTTATAAACAGAATTATTCGCTCCAATTGGTAAACACCGTTTTTCCGTCTTTTAATAAATCATAATTATCACCTTTACCTCTTAATTCATACTGGTCGTTTTTATACCAAACCCCCGAAGCTGCTTTTTCCTGTACCAAGTCCAACTGATCTCCACCGTTTAAATAGGCTTTAACAGTACCTTCCGTATTATTGAAGGTCATGTTTAAAACATCGCCTTTAGTGTTCTTTACCTCTAAATTAACGATATCATCCTGATGCTCAAAAACAATGTTTTCATCTTTTCTTAATACTATATCGTTGCCTTTTCCTCGTAATTCATATCGGTTGTTTTTATACCAGATACCTGATGCCGGTTTTTGTGAAATCAATTCTATTGTTTCATCATCAAAACTTAGTGTTACCGTTCCTTTTGTATTATTAAATACTAGTTCTAATTTTTTTCCGTCTTTATTGGTCGATGTGCTTGTAGTAATTTCATCTGCAACGCTTTCAACCGTATCGGGTCTTGGTATTTCTGTACTTTCTTGTTTTGCGGATTGCTTGCAAGCACCTAAAAACACTAGTACTAGCATTGCTATTGCTAAATTTTTTTTCATCTTTTTTATTTTTTATTAAATATTAAGTTATCCATCGAATATTTACCGGCACCTGCAATTAATATAACCAAATAAATTGAAGCATAGAGTAAGGGTAACTCCTGTTTTACAAATGGATCTGGAATATGAATAATAAATGTTGCTACCAGCATGGTAATAAGCAAAGGAATAACCGCAAGACGTGTTGCAAAACCTAAAATCAAGAATGCAGCACAGACCACTTCTGAAAATACAGCAAGTGCCAAACTGGTTGTCGCGCCTAAACCAATGGGATCCGGAAACTGTATGGGATCACTTCCAAACAATGGAGCGACTTTACCAATGCCATGGGTTAACATTAAAAGGCCACTTGCAATACGAAGTATCAGCAACGAAAAATCTATATTTTTAGAATAAGAACCTGGGTTAAAAATCTTTTTTATCATAATTTTATTGTTCTTTTATGGTCCACATAGACCCGTTTTTTGTTGTCCATTTATCTAAAGTCCCTTGTGCTGAAAGCTCATTTAAAAATGCTTCGCTTTCGTTTCTTGGAGTTCCTGAAAGTTCTGAATATTCCTTAGCCGTGAGTGATGGATATATGGAGAAAAGAAACTCCCAATTTTTACTGTATTCGCTTTTTATTGCATTCGGATTCAATTTTAAAATAGCCATTTCATAAAAAGCATAAGGCCGGGTGCCATATACGGTTTCTTTATTTTCTGTTTCATCAATAAAAAACAGGGTTGGAAACCCCCTTACGCCTAACTCCCTTCCTAACTTTAAATCATCCTCGAACATCTCTTTTGCCCGACCTTCAACATCTGTTTTTAATTGTTCAACATCGAGACCTACAAGTTTAGCCGCTAATGACATATGCTCCCATTTGGCAATATTCTTCTTTTTAAGAAAAACCAGCTCCCTCATTACTCGCATAAACCACTGGGCTTTCTCCTCATCTTGTAGTTGGGCCGCTTTAAATGCTATAGACGGTGGATAAGAGGAGTCTAAAGGGTCTTCTAACCATAAATCACCATCAATAGGCATATCGTAATGCACACTCACTTCATCCCAATGTGACGCTACGTCGGACGGTTTTCCAATACCGCCACTATTATAACTCCAATCGGGCAATAAACCGCCCATCCTGTACTCTATTTCAAGAGCATTGCCATATTCTAGTTTCAGTTTGCGCAATTGCGGTTCAATTCCCCAACATGACGAACAAATAGGATCTGTATAATAAATTAGTTTTAGAGATTTCTCTTTTGAGCCCACCTTGCTTTTAGTTGAAGTGTTCGAGCTCTCATCTGCAGTTTCACACACTCCCGTTTCTATATCGCACAAAAGTGGATTATTTTTTATGATTTCGTTTTTCATTATTTTTTTAGGATTTATTTCGTTAACATTTATTTGCAAACCACCACATGTTAACCGCTTATTACAAATATAAGAAAAATAAGTGTATATTTGATAATCAATTCCTTTTAGGAAGTGGTTTCCATAAGGAAACCACCTTAATAGTATTTTGTATATAAATCTAGTTTTTTAAGAAATGAAAAAAAAATCCACCATAAACAATACTCCTACTTGTCAAATTAGGATGCAAGCTATTAGCGACACAATGAGCATTCTATCTGGAAAATGGAAATTCCATATTTTAGGGACACTTATAGAAGGCCATAAATTAGGCTTTATGGATTTACAACGAGAAATAAAGGGTATTGGCAGCAAAATGCTTTCCAAAGAACTTCAGGATTTAGAATCGAACCATTTAGTTAGTCGTACGGTTATGGATACAAAACCTATAACTGTTGAATATGCTATTACTGAATATGGCGCAACACTGTCACCATTAATTAACGAACTTGCAAAGTGGGGCATCTCATATAGACAGTCTGTCCATGGTTCTAAATAGTGGTTCATTAAATTTGATGGAGGTGAAAAGAAAAAATCAGTCTTAAGTTATTACCATGTTTAATCCTATTCTTAAGTATAACTACACTTAGTATTAGCATACCAAAGCTTGATAGCTTTTTTTGGCTACTACCAGCTCTTAGTATTAGCAAATACAGGCCAACTTGAAAACTGTTCCCTTTGTTGGAAAAGAGCATGTGTTTCTTGTGCTTTTAAATTTAATGAACCACGCCAAAGTAGGTGATAGACTTATAAAAAAAGAATTCTAAAGTTTATGTTAAACCATACAGGGTTCTCCATAACCACCATTAAGTTGGCTTGGGTAAATTTAGTACTTGTAAAATTTAAAATCATTATAATTTTATTTCCTATATTTGCAGCACGAATCCTATAAGCTTTTATTAGTTTAAGTTCACATTCGTAAATATTGACATTTTGATTTAGCAAAAAGCTTTGCTCTGCCAGCACCTAGAACTTTTGTTCCAAGTCTGACTGAGCCACAATAAAAAAAAGTTAAGCCCTATTTGCTTAACTTTTTTATTTTTATGTACTTTTTTAATGCGCACGTGGCGGAATTGGTAGACGCGCCAGCTTGAGGGGCTGGTATTCGCTTAGAATGTGGAAGTTCGAGTCTTCTCGTGCGCACAAAAAGTCATTTTAAATCTCCTTTTTTACTTATCTAATATATTTTACGTAATATTGTTTAACTTTTCCAATACAAAGATGAACAATATTAAAACTCAATTTAGCATTAAGGATTTAGAAAACCTTACAGGCATTAAAGCCCATACTATAAGAATATGGGAAAAACGCTACAACTTATTGAGCCCTAATAGAACAGATACTAATATTAGACACTACAGTTTAACTAGTTTTCAAAAGCTCTTAAACATCTCTTATCTCAATAGTAACGGTATTAAAATTTCTAAAATAGCAAATCTTAACGAAGATGAAATCCCTATAAAAGTTAGAGAAATTGCTTCAAGATCAAATATAGAGAACCATGCTGTGAATGCTTTTAAAATGGCAATGATAAATTTCGATCAGGCTCTTTTTTACAACACCTACAATAGCCTTATCGAAACCAAACCTTTTAGCGAAATATTCTATACCGTATTTTTACCACTATTAAATGAAATCGGCCAATTGTGGCAAACCAATACCATTACGCCTGCCCACGAACATTTTATTTCAATCCATATCAAACAAAAAATACTGATAAACATTGAACGTCTTCAAAGTTTAGAACCCAGGCCAAAAACTAAAACATTTGTGCTTTTCTTGCCAGAAAACGAAATACATGATATTGGACTCTTATTTATAAACTATCAATTAAGAAGCAAAGGATATAATACTATATTTTTAGGAGGAAGCATCCCCATGGAAAGCTTAGTAGATTTACTTCAGTTCTATGATAGCATTACCTTTATTTCTTATTTTACTGTTAACCCAGATAGTAGCGAAATTCCTATATATCTAAAAAAGTTCGATACATTATTATTAAAGGAAAGACAAAACGAACTCCTCCTTCTAGGTAAAAAAACCCTAGACTTAGCCCCCTTCTTAATATCAAAAAAAGTCACTATATTCAAATCAATTGAAACACTTGTTAAACAATTATAAAGAATTCACTAATTTTGTTTAACTTTTAATTATATTTGTTAAACAAATGAAACAAACAATATCAATAATCGGTTCTGGTTTTTCGTCTTTGGCAGCATCTTGCTATTTAGCAAAGGCAGGTTATGAGGTTACCGTATTTGAAAAAAATGAAACCATTGGCGGCAGAGCCAGACAATTAAAAAAAGAAGGCTTTATTTTTGACATTGGTCCCACATGGTACTGGATGCCCGATGTTTTTGAACGTTTTTTCTCTGATTTCAATAAGACACCAGCAGAGTATTACAGTCTTGAAAAATTAAATCCGGCTTATAGTGTTTACTTTGGAAAAGACGATTTTATCACCATTGAAGATACTCTAGAAAAAATAGTAAAAGCATTTGAAGCAGAAGAAAAAGGCAGTTCCATAAAGCTTAAAAAATTTATAGACCAAGCCAAAAGCAATTATGATATTGCCATTAAAGACTTGGTTTACAATCCAGGAGTTTCGCCATTAGAGTTAATTACCCCTGAAACGATAAAAAAAGTAAATCAGTTTTTTGGAAACATTAAAAATGATGTAAGAAAGGAATTTAAAAATGACCGTTTAGCAAAAATACTTGAGTTTCCTGTTTTATTTCTAGGAGCAAAACCAAGTGACACCCCTTCATTTTATAGCTTTATGAATTATGCTGATTTTGGACTAGGCACTTTTCACCCCAAAAAAGGCATGTATCAAGTTATTTTAGCCATAGCAACCATGGCGCAGGAATTGGGCGTAAGTATTAAGACGAATTCCCCGATTGAAAAAATTATTGTTAAAGACAATAAAGCCACGGGAGTGATTTCTAAAGGCACAACTTACTATTCCGATATTGTGCTTAGTGGTGCAGATTACCACCACTCTGAAACACTTTTAGATAAGACCCATAGACAATACTCTGAAAGTTATTGGAACAAAAAAACATTTGCCCCGTCTTCTTTATTGTTTTATATTGGTTTTGATAAAAAATTAAAAAACGTAAACCATCATACATTATTTTTTGATGTAGATTTTGATGTCCATGCTCAAGCTATTTATGATCATCCTAAATGGCCAGACAAACCTCTGTTTTATGCTAGTTTCCCTAGTATGACAGACCGCCATGCAGCTCCTGAGAACATGGAGGCTGGTATATTTTTAATCCCTTTGGCGCCTGGACTTAAAGACACACCTGAGCTAAGAGAATCATATTATGAAAAAATTATCACGAGATTCGAAAATCTAACTTCTCAAAAAGTAAAGGCTCATGTTATTTTTAAAGAATCGTTTTGTATAAACGATTTTATAAAGGATTACAATTCATATAAAGGCAATGCGTATGGTATGGCAAATACTCTTTTGCAAACTGCTTTTTTAAGACCCAAATTAAAAAGTAAGAAAGTTAAGAACCTATTTTTTACGGGGCAATTAACGGTTCCAGGGCCTGGAGTTCCGCCTGCTTTGATTTCGGGTAAACTGGTGGCAGATTTAATCGTAAAACATCACAAAAATTAAAACTGTGGCACCTAATCTTTTAACAAATAGCAAAATTAACAGATGAAAGCACTTTTCGATACCGTTTCTTTTAATTGCAGTAAAATTGTAACTAAATCTTACAGCACCTCGTTTTCGTTGGCTACTAAGATGCTTTATAAATCTATCCGACAAGATATTTACAACATCTATGGTTTTGTAAGGTTTGCCGATGAGATTGTAGACTCGTTTCACGATTACGATAAAGAAATGCTTTTTAATAATTTCTCAAAAGACTTAGAAGATGCCATCACCCATAAAATAAGCTTAAACCCTATACTCAATGCATTTCAACATACATTTCACAATCATAGTATAGACAAAAACTTAGTGGATGCGTTTATGTTAAGCATGCAATTAGACTTACATAAAACGACCTACCTCACGCAAGAAGACTTTAAAAAATACATCTATGGCTCTGCAGATGTAGTGGGCCTTATGTGCTTAAAAGTTTTTGTAAAAGGCGACGACTTAAAATATGATGAGTTAAAAGATACCGCCATGGCATTGGGCTCGGCATTTCAAAAAGTGAATTTCCTTAGAGATTTAAAAGCCGATGTCGAAGGGCTGAACAGAAGCTACTTTCCTAATATCGATTTAATAAATTTAGATGAAACTTCTAAAAAATTGATTATAAATGATATTGAAGAAGATTTTAAAAAAGGTTTAAGCGGCATAAAAAAACTGCCCATTGAAGCAAAATTCGGGGTTTTTATGGCGTATCGCTATTACTCCCAACTTTTAAAAAAATTAAAAAAAACACCTGCACTACACATCAAAAACACAAGGATACGGGTATCAAATCCGAAAAAAATCGAGCTTTTAATGCGTAGTTATGTAAAATATCAATTAAATTTAATGTGATTTAAAAAATTATGAAAATAGTGTTGTGGATATTGGTTTTTGTTGGCGTTTTCTGCTTTATGGAGTTTATGGCATGGTTTACCCATAAATATATCATGCATGGTTTTTTATGGCATTTACACAAGGACCATCATAAAAAAGACCATAAAAGTTGGTTTGAACGTAATGATGCCTTTTTTCTGTTTTATGCCGTTATAAGTATGATTTGTTTTTATCTATGGAGCTATGAAAATATTTGGTATTGTTTACCCATCGCTTTAGGCATTATGGCCTATGGCGCCACTTATTTCTTGGTACATGACATATTTATCCATCAGCGTTTTAAACTATTCAGGACTGCCAATAACAGGTACGCTAAAGGCTTGAGAAGAGCACATAAAATGCACCATAAACATATAGGAAAAGAAGATGGCGAATGTTTTGGCATGCTAATGGTTCCTTTTAAGTATTTTAAAAATAAGAAGACGCGTTAAGGCATGACCCCTACATACCAATTTGATTATATTATAATAGGACATGGCCTGGCCGGTTTTCAACTGGCTTTAAAGTTAAGTTCCGACTCTTTTTTCGATGCTAAGCAAATTGCACTAATAGACCCTTCTAAAAAAAATACCAACGATAAAACATGGAGCTTTTGGGAAACTGAGCCTTCGCAATGGGATGCTGTAACTTACAAATCATGGCATAAGGCTACCGTTATTACTTCTAAAAAAAGTATTGCTCTAGAACTCTCTCCTTATCGCTACAAAACGATAAAAGCTATTGATTTCTATACTGAAGCTAAAACAAAACTTAAACAAAAGAAGAACATCCATTTTATACCAGAACGTGTTATTTCTCTAATAGAAAACGAGCAGGTAAGCGTTAAAACGGAACAAAATACATATACCTGTTACCATGTTTTCGATAGTCGGCTTCCTAAAGCATTTTCAATGGCATCTAAAAAATATGTTCACTTAATCCAGCATTTTAAAGGCTGGATAATAAAAAGCGAAACAGATGTTTTTGATGAAACCCAAATCGTCATGATGGATTATCGTCTCAAGGACGGAGAACAAACCACTTTTACATACGTATTGCCATTTTCTAAAAAAGAAGCCCTAATAGAATTTACTTACTTTACAAATACAGTAGTGGACGAATCTGTTTACGACCATTACATTACAACCTATATTAATCATTATTTACACCTTAAAGATTATACTATTATTGAAACTGAAAAAGGAGCAATTCCCATGACCAATTTTCCTTTTCATAAATGGAACACTAAACAAATCACAAAAATAGGTACCGGCGGCGGCTGGGTAAAAGGGTCTTCTGGATACTCTTTTAAGCATACCGAAAAAAAAACAAGCTTAATTATTGATAATCTGAAGGCCAATAGAACGCCTTCTCATCGTTTATTTCAGCGTAAGTATAAGTTTTACGATAAAGTGTTTTTAAAAGTTTTAAAAGATGAAAACCATAAGGGTGAATGGATTTTTCAGCAGTTCTATGATAAGAATACGTCACAAACCATGTTTCGTTTTTTAGATGAAGAATCCACCTTCTACGAAGAACTTAAAATTATGGCATCCTTATTCTCTTGGAGCTTTATAAAAGCTTTTTTTAAAACGCTTTAAACTAAAAAAAAAAAACACTATGCTTTTTAAAAGAATTAGTTAACCACATGAATAGGCTGCCCTTCTAAATAAGATTTTAAGTTTTTAACGGCTGTTTGCATCATTCTATTTCTAGAGGCCTTTGGAGCCCAAGCAATATGAGGCGTAATTATACAGTTTTTTGCTTGTAATAATGCATTATCGGCTTTAATAGGTTCTGTAGAAACTACATCTACAGCCGCTCCTGCTACCTTATTAGAATTAAGTGCATGCTTTAAATCTTCTTCAACAACTAAGCCTCCTCGTGATGTGTTTACAATCCGTACACCATCTTTCATTTTGTTGATATTTTCCTTATTTATAATACCTTCAGTAGAGGCAGTTAATGGACAGTGCAAACTAATAAAGTCGGACAACTCCAACAACTCATTCAACTCTACATATTTACACGTATCGTTTTCAAGACTAAAATCTTTACTTCGGTTATACGCCAGGATATTCAAACCAAAAGCTTGAGCTATTTTTGCAGTAGCCTGACCAATTTCCCCAAAACCAATAATGCCCAATGTTTTACCATCAAGTTCTATTAGAGGGGTGTTCCAAAAACAAAAATCGAGTGATTTTGTCCATTGTCCGTCTTTAACAGCTTTGGAGTGGTCGCCCACATGATGGCACATTTCCAAAATTAAAGCCATAGCAAATTGTGCTACAGCTTGCGTACCATAATTAGGAATATTGGTTACTACCATACCGAGCTCTTTTGCCGTATCTATATCAATGATATTATAGCCTGTTGCCAAAACACCGATATATTTAACCTGTGGCACTTTAAGTAATACCGCTCTCGACAAGGGGGTTTTATTGGTAAAAATCACTTCCGCATCACCAATATTCTTAATAATCTCTTCGGAATTAAATTTAGAACGATCATAAACTACCAATTCGCCAAACTGCTCAATACCTTTCCAGTCTAAATCGCCCGGATTAAGGGTATAGCCATCTAATACCACAATTTTCATTTTGTTTTTTCTTTTAGTGTTCTGTAAAATTATAAGAAAAATTACAGAATAAGAACAAAAATGGGTAAAGAATTCTAATCCATAAGTAAATTATCTATAGTATTTCTTACAAAATCACTGTTCCAGTTTGCCGCTCCAGTTTCATCAATAATAATTTTTCCAGTTTTATCGATTAAAAATGTTCTAGGAATGCTCTTGGTATTTAAAACCTCAGGATTATCTGTAATACTACTATAGGTTTTAAAAGTATAGTTTTTATCTTTCAAAAACCGATTGATAACTTCTGTAGATTCATTAGAAACCAATAAAATATTAATTTTACCTTGGTAATCATCATAAAGTTTCTGCAAACTAGGCATCTCGGCTATACATGGAGGGCACCAAGTAGCCCAGAAATTAACCAGCACAACTTCTCCCTTTGTATCTTGAAAATCAAAAAAATCGCCATTAATATCCTTTAACTGCCAATCGTAACTTCCAATATTGACCTGTTTCTTATCATCGATCTTGGAGGGACTAAATAAAGCTAATCCTTTATTAATAAAAACCTGAATAGGGCGTCTTGTTTGAGGGATAAGCAATAGCGCCAACAGGATTATAAAAATAATATTACTTGTTTTGGGTCTTGAAATCTTCATCTAAATTACATTGTGAAACAGCCTATTTTAAAACTGCGATTAACCTCTAAACATACAAAAATAGATGGCCATTATAAAAAAAAATTAGCTAAAAAAAAAACCTCCCAGAAAGGAGGTTTAATATGGTTACAAAAATGAAAAATTATGCTTCTTTTTCTGTAGCTTTTTCATCTGTAGGATTTTCAGCAGCTTCACCTTCTGCATCTAGAAGATCCAACATATTATGTTCCTGAAGCAAATTATACCATTTTATTACTTTTTTAATATCGCTAACATAAACCCTATCTTCATCATAATCTGGTAAAATGTCGAAAAAATATTCTTCTAGTTTATCGTTGTTATCTTTCGCTTTCACACTTGCAAGTGCTCCATTTTCCTTTTCTTTGATTTTTGCCAATACTTTTATTAAGGGTACTTCTTCCGACAAGGTGTAAATGGCAATTTCACTTAAAACACTAACATTTTGTTGAATTCCAATAGAAATACGTTTGTTATCCAATAACGATTCAGCAATAAAACCTCCTCGTGTTTGAGTCACTAATTTATAAAGCCCTGGTTTTCCACCAATAGCCAATACTTTTTCTAAGCCCATAATTTATTTTTAAAAGTGGCAAATATCATCTGTTTGATGATGTTTTGCAAATATTATCGTGTCTTTTTTTGGGCGGGAAACCGCATTCTGTAATCCACCGTAATTTTTCCTTTCGAAATATTGGAAAGTTTTCCTTTTATTAATCGTTTTTTAAGACTGGAGAGTTTGTCTGTAAACAATACGCCTTCAATATGATCATATTCATGTTGGATAACGCGTGCTATCAATCCATCAAAAACCTCGGTATGTTCCTCAAAATTTTCATCCAAATAGGTTATAGTGATTTTGGGTTTTCTAAACACATCTTCTCTTACATCTGGAATACTCAAACAACCTTCGTTGAAGGCCCACTCCTCCCCTTCTTCCTTAGTTATTTTAGGGTTAATAAAAACCCTTCTAAAGTTTTTCAAATCATGCTGCTCCTCTTCCGAAAGCGTATCATCTTCAGAAAACGGATCTGTATCGATAACAAACATACGAATGGACAGCCCTACTTGAGGGGCTGCCAAACCTACGCCAAAGGCATTGTACATCGTATCGAACATATTTAATAAAAGCGCATCAAAAGCAGGATAGTCTTTTGCAATGTCTAATGCTTTTTTCTTTAAAACAGGGTCGCCATAGGCAACTATTGGTAAAATCATGGAATTAATTGTACAGTTGACTGCAAAAATACAATACTTAAAATATATGGAAAGATTTTAAGCTTAAAAATTTCTATTTTGAATACAAGTAGCTTTGTAAAATAAGTGTCGCACTAATTTCATCGACCAAGGCTTTATTTTTACGCTGTTGCTTTTTGAGTCCACTATCAATCATCGTCTGAAAAGCCATTTTAGATGTAAAACGCTCATCTACACGCTTTATCGGTATTTGAGGAAACTGCTTTTCCAGTTTCACAATAAATGGCAAGATAAGAGCCTCACTTTCTGATGCAGTATTGTCCATCTGTTTAGGCTCTCCTATTACAAAAAGCTCTACCTCTTCTTCTTTTGTATACGCTTTTAGAAAACTAATAAGTTCACTGGTATTTACGGTTGTGAGTCCTGAAGCGATAATTTGCAAAGTATCGGTTACAGCAATACCTGTTCGTTTCATACCATAATCTATTGCTAAAATACGAGCCATATGTTTTTTTTTCAAAAATAGAACATTAAAACCTCTGAAAGGCCAATAAACAGAACAGATTTTACTTGAAAGCTAAAAAGGATTAAAGCTCTAATGCAGTTTCCTTTTTAAGTGTGCCATATAGCAGATTAAAGAGGTATTAAAACGATTAGATAAAAAGAAAAAAAACCGATGTCTTAAAAATAAAACACCGGTTTAAAAATTTATAACATGCTGTAAACACGTTTATTTACGGATATGCCCATCACCATAAACATAATATTTATTGGTTACCAACTCATTTAACCCTAAAGGGCCTCGATGGTGTAATTTATCGGTACTAATTGCAAGCTCTGCTCCAACACCTATTTGGCCACCATCAGTAAATCGTGTAGAAGCATTTCTATAAACAACGGCACAATCTACCTGCTGCATAAACTCATGGGCCACATGATCGTCTGTAGTCATGACACTGGCCGAATGTCCTCCGGAATATAGGTTAATCAAATCAACAGCTTCCTCAAGCGTATCTACAGAACCAATACAACATTTTAAGGCTAGAAACTCTTCATACCACACCTCATGGTCTTCAATAAGGGTTTCATCCTTTAAAACCTTCTTAGTGGCATCGTCTACCAATAGTGTTACCTTATGGTCTTTTAATAGACTTTGAAGCTCTTTCAGTTTTTGAGAATAGTCTGGAATTTTAGTGCTGATAAGAATTTTGTCTAATGCATTACAAGCCGATATTTTATCTGTTTTAGCATTTAAAATAACCTCTAAGGTTTGTCCCCAATCGGCTTTAGCGTCTACATATAGAAAGTTATTTCCTCTTCCACTTACCAACACAGCGCATTTAGCATGGTCTTTTACAAATTTTATCAATTGTTCTCCACCTCTTGGCACTATTAAATCTAGAGGTTCTGTTGGGTTTCTAAGAAAAGCTTGAGTGTCTTCTCTATTCAGGGTCATAAGCTGAATATAATCTGAACTTACATTGTTTGCCTTTAAAGCTTGGTGCCAAAAATCTACCAAAACTTTG
This sequence comes from Mariniflexile ostreae, assembly GCF_042427585.1. Taxonomy (NCBI): domain Bacteria; kingdom Pseudomonadati; phylum Bacteroidota; class Flavobacteriia; order Flavobacteriales; family Flavobacteriaceae; genus Mariniflexile; species Mariniflexile ostreae. Next base: position 117,401 of record NZ_JBHMFC010000103.1, read on the forward strand.
TTGCTATGCAAAGCCTCTTTTCCGCCCTTAAGAAGAATTTTGTTGTTTGCTTTAAACGCTACAACAGCAGCCTCTACAGTAACATCGGGTCTAGATTCATAAATAATCATGATAGTGCCAAAAGGGGCAGTTTTATTTACCACTTTCAATCCACTCTCCAATGCTTTATCACTAATAATAGTGTTTACAGGGTCTTCTAGCGCTTTAACTTCTGAAATGGCCTGTACCATACCATCAATTTTCTGATCGTTAATAATTAAACGATCGAGCATGGCTTGATCATCTTTAGTAAAAGCTTCTATATCTTTTTTATTGGCGTCTAACAAAGGCTGATGATTCTTATTAAGAATATCGATCATACTTTGTAGAACGTTATTTTTTATTTCTTCTGATAATAATTTCATTATTGTTTTTTTAAATTAATAGGACACTTTCGTTCCTGTAAATTTCCCATCAAAAATATCTAGAATAGAATTGTCTTTTTTACCATTCGCGATATATGTAGGGATGTTATTTGCGGCCGCCTTTTGAGCATAATCTAATTTAGAGCCCATACCGCCTCTACCTTCTCCTTCATTTTTTGTATTCTCTTTTATGTACTTATCTAAATTTTCGTCTGGACTAACATTTTTAACAAGGTCACTATCTTCTTCATCTGGATGCCCGGTGTAAAGCCCGTCAATATCGGTTAATATAATAAGTTTATCAGCGTTTATCAATTGAGCGATTAAACTTGCTAACTCATCATTATCGGAAAACATAGACATGGTTACCGATACGGCATCATCTTCATTAGCGATAGGAATAACGCCTTCAGACAATAAGCCTTCACAACAGTTAATCATGTTTTGACGATGAACTCCAGGGCTAAAATCTCTTTTTGTTGGCAATACCTGGGCACATTTCATGCCATAGTCGTTAAATATATTATAATATAGACGCATCATTCTAGGTTGTCCTATAGCAGAATATACTTGGCGCCTTTGGGTATCGTTTTCTATTGAAGACTCTCCCAGCACCTCTCTTCCTGCAATAACAGACCCAGAGGACACCAATATGGTAATGATATCTCGTTCATAAAGTTCTGCAATTTGCTTTACCAAACGTCTTAGCACAGGTCTTACAATTCTGTTATCCCTATTGGTCATAACATTTGTACCTACTTTTATAACTACTCTTTCTTTATACATGTTGTTATTGTTTTCCTAGTTCTACGGCTCTATTAAAGGCAGCGTATGCAGCTTCTTGAATTAATGCATTTACTTTGTTATTATCCATGGAATCTAAAGCAGCCTGCGTAGTCCCTCCTTTTGAGGCAACTCGCTCCATCCAAGATTGAGGCGTAAGATCTGATTGGTTGAAAAGTTCTACAGCACCTTTAAACGTTTGGCTTACCAAAAGTGTAGCATCGTTTTTTGAAAACCCCATTTTTTCCGCGGCTTCCATCATACTTTGCATAAAATAAAACACATAAGCTGGTCCGCTCCCAGAAATTCCAGTAGAGGCATCGATAAAACGTTCACTTTCTACTTGAATGGATTTTCCTGTGGTATTAAGCAAGTCTTCAACGGTTGCGACCTCTTCTTTTGAAACATCAGACGTAGCTATAAAAGAAGTAAGCCCTTGGCCTATTTGAGCTGGTAAATTAGGCATAGCTCTCACAACTTTACTAAGCCCTGTTCCTGCCTTTATGGTTTCTATGGTGACTCCTGCCATAACGGAAACAGCCATTTGATTTGAATTTAATAGCGGCTTTATTTCTTCAAATAAACTTTCTGAATGGTATGGTTTAACTGCAATAAATATGATATCTGCTTTAGGCACACAGTCCCCAAGCTCTTTATAGGCATCAAAATAAGAGATTTCGTTCAATTCTTTTAACTTTTCATCTGATTTATCTAAAACCATGATGTTCTCATTATTGAGACGCTTAGATTTTGACATTCCTTCAGCGTATGTAAGCCCCATATTTCCTGCGCCTATTACTAGTACTTTCATGTATATGTATGTATTGATTATTTAAATTAAAATAAGTATTGTGTAAAATATTAAACAAATAACATTTTGTCTTTATTGATTTTTTTGTCCTGGAAGTACATTTCTTTAGTTTTACTTATGGTTTTTATTGGTAAGCCAAATATGTAACGTTTAACATAAGTGATTCGAGTTATAATTTCGAACATTTTTTTAGAACTTCGTTTTTTGTAAGTAGTCTTTCTTTTTATTTGTATAATTTTCATTTTAATGTAATGTTTAAGTGGTTATCGAGGGGGTTGTTTATATATTAAATACTAACGTTCCAATATCATTTCAATATTTTTAGGCTTAAACCCTCTGTTTTTAAACAGCTCTACCACAGGGTTGTTTTCATTTATGTGTAAAGAGATATCTCCTTTACAATATTTAATCATGTAAGTTATCAATTCTTTTGCAATACCTCTGCCTCTGTAAGATTTTTTTACAGCAATATTAACCAATATATTTTCAGACATGTATTCATTCATGCCTGTTTTATTAACGACCAAGGCCCCTACAATCTCTGTTTTATGCTCCATGGTAAACACAAAACCGCCAAGACCGGGAATTTCTTTTGAGGCATATAACAACGATTTTTTAACGGCACTTTTTCCATCTCCAAATTCACCGGAGTTTTCGGACAAAAAACGAGTTATACGATTAATATCATTGATCGACAACCTTGTAAAGGCATCAAAAGTTTTTATAACCATTTATTTTCTATTATTTAAGTAACACACTCTAAGTGTCTGGTATAGTAAATGAGGCTAAATTTAATTCAAGCAAGCGTATTTGCACTTATATTGAACTAACGCTCAATAACACTGTGCAAAGCAAAAGAATGAAATAGAATAGAGATTAACTCTTTTTATCAGCGTGAAGGAGGGATAAACTTATCGGATTGATTTCTGAAAACTAAAAAGTTAAAGCTATATATTCTGAAATTTCTCTTGTCATGAATCCTTTTAATCATGGTGCAAAAATACAAAAAACAGGAGCCTTAAGCAAGAAAAGTCCCTTAATAAACTTTTAAAGAGCTCGAGAACCAGGTCTAAAACGAAAAAAAGCCCCCATTTGGGAGCTTTTTTAATAAGTATTATAAGTTGCTTTTAAGCAGGTGTAACGTTCAATTTGGCGCTTAACTCCATAGAAATAGAAGAACGGTCGAATTTTAATTTTCCGGACATGGTTTCAATAACACAAGTTCCATCTTTGTCGTTCAGCTCCAGAATTTTTCCGTGCAAACCACTTTTGGTTATGATTCTATCGCCACGTTTCAATTCGGCGTTAAACTTTTTTTCTTTTTTCGCACGTTTCATTTGAGGTGCTATCATAAAGAAATACACCACTACGAACATTAAAATAAACGGCAAAAACTTACCTAACTCTTCCATACTTTTAAATATTTTCTAATTATTTTTAAAATTACTCTAACGCAGCTTAAGCGTTAGGGTCTGGTTTTACAAACGCCGATATTTTTACAATTTCGCTACCCTTTTCTGTATTTGCCGATACGGTAATGGTTTTAGAGACTTTATTAGACCCACTACCATTAAATTTCACGGTAAATTTAGCAGACTCGCCCGGTGCCAAAGGCTCCTTGCTCCAATCTTCAGGAACCGTACAACCACAAGTGGTTTTAATATCTGTAATAATTAAAGGCGCATCGCCTGTGTTTTTATAATTAAAAACAGTTTCAACAGCTGTTTTCGCTTCTATTTCACCAAAATCATGTTCAGACTTTTCAAATTCTAAAACAGGGAATTTAGAAGCAACGGCATCTCTTTCTGCTGCTTCGGTGACACTGTTTTCATTAATTTTTTTTGAAGCATCTTCTTTACAAGATGTAAAAACCATTAAGCATATTGTACTTAATCCTAAAATTACTTTTCTCATGTTGTTATAGGTTTACTGTGTTTTGTTGCCATTTAAATCCTCATTTTTGTACTCACAAAGATGACGTTATAATCGTTTTAAAATAGCGTATTAAATTAGGGTTACGAAAGTAGTAATTATTTAATCGATTTAAAATTTTTAGAGCTTTCTTAACACAACATTACATAAGTCCACGTCCTACTTTATTCAATTTCCCTTCTGCTTGGTACTCTTTTACCAACTTATCTAAAATACCATTTATAAAAATACTGCTTTTAGGTGTAGAGTACTCTTTAGCTATTTCCAAATACTCATTCATGGTAACTTTAATAGGAATTGACGGGAAGTGTTGCAATTCGCAAATGGCCATTTGTAACAGAACAAAATCTACATCTGCGATACGATCCGAATCCCAGTTTTGGGTTTTCAATTCAATTTCTTTATTTAAAACAGAGCTTTTCAACAGGGTTTTTCTAAAAATATCTATAGCAAACTGCTTATCATCCTCATCTTTATAAAGCCTAGGCACAAAATGGCCTTCAGACCCTGTAGTTTTCACCTTTCTTAACAATTTTAAGATGGTTGTGTTAACCGTGGGCAAATCGTCGAGCCAAGTAATGTTTTTATCTTCAATATAATCATAAAGTTTATCGTTGGGCGCGATAATATCTTTAAAAACATCTACAATAAAGTTCTTATCTTCTTTAAAATCAGACACTCTTGTTTCCATGTATTCCGCATACAGGTCACTTGAAACAATAGCTTTAAATATGATTTCAACATATTCGCTATCGAAATCCCAATAATCGATTTTGTAATTTTCAAGTGCGTTTTTAAGAGGCACACTTTCCTTAATAAGATGTAAGACTTGATTGTTTACAAATTTCCGATTAGGATCCTTATCTTCAAGGGTTGCTAAATGTTTGTTTTGCTTTTTCTTTAAATCATCTTCAGCTCGTTTCTGAACCTCAATCAACAAGGATAATAAAAGCAAATATAAATTGTACATATTATCAATGCTGAATAATAAAAACTTTTGGTCTTTACTAAAATCATCACTTTCACTACCTCTAAAGGCATAAAGAGTTTGCATTGCTTTTACTCGAATATGTCTTCTGTTTAACATACTTACAAAGAACTTTAATTTAATTAATGGAAAGAATCTTAACCATTTTCAGTTGGCAAAAATAATATTATTTTAAATGATTTACTTCATAATATCCGATTAATTATACTTTTTAATTTACACTATATTTAACAGTGAGCATCACTAAGAAATCCGTTTTTTATTAATATTACTTTATCTTTGCGTAATTAAAACAAAAGCATCCTTAGCTTTACAAAACCACAACAAAACCTGTAAATGAAAGAATTACAGCATCTTAATAAATATTTTCTAAAATACAAAAAACATCTTCTAGTTGGCATTGTCATTACAATCATTGCCCGAATTTTTTTGCTTTTTACACCTCGGTATATAAAAGAAATTTTTGCCGTAATAGAAAAGCGCATGGCGGGCACTATTTCTGAAGATGCTTTTCACTCAGAATTGGCCCATGCCATCCTAATCATAATAGGCGCTGCCATTATAGCGGGCATTTTCACCTTTTTAATGCGCCAAACCATTATTAACGTCTCGCGGTATATTGAATACGATTTAAAAAATGAAATATACGGACAGTACCAAAAGCTTTCCCTTAATTTCTATAAAAAAAACAGGACAGGCGATTTAATGAACCGTATTAGTGAAGATGTGGGACGCGTTCGTATGTACGCAGGTCCGGCAATTATGTACAGCATCAATACTGTTACCCTGTTTGTAATTGCACTTATCTATATGTTTAATGAAGCGCCAACATTAACCTTATATACCATTATCCCCTTGCCTATTTTATCGGTCGCTATTTATAAATTAAGCAAGGAAATTCATAAACGCAGTACTATTGTACAACAGTACCTTTCTAAATTATCCACATTTACACAAGAAACATTTAGTGGCATTTCTGTTATAAAAGCCTATGGTATCGAGCCCCAAACGGCTTCAAACTTCAATAGATTGGCAGACGAGAGCAAACAAACACAGCTTAGCTTAGTGCGGGTTCAAGCCTTTTTTTTCCCGATGATGGTACTTCTTATTGGCGCTAGTAATCTTTTGGTAATTTATGTGGGCGGAAAACAATATATAAATGGTGAAATTGAAAGTTTAGGTACTATTGCCGAATTTATCATATATGTAAACATGCTTACTTGGCCTGTAGCAACCGTGGGTTGGGTGACCTCTATTGTGCAACAAGCAGAAGCATCGCAAAGGCGCATCAATGAGTTTTTAAAACTAGAACCCGAAATAAAAAACACGGTAGATACCCATACAGCAATTTACGGCAACATTACATTTAAAAACGTGTCCTTTACCTATGACGATACCAACATACAAGCCTTACATGATGTAAGCTTTCACATCAATCAAGGTGAAACATTGGCCATTTTAGGAAAAACAGGCTCTGGAAAATCGACAATTCTCGATTTAATCGGAAGACTATACGACATTAATGAGGGCACTATTTTAATTGATGATACCAAAATAGACCAACATAACCTATCCGATTTAAGAAATAGCGTAGGCTATGTGCCGCAAGAAGCTTTTTTATTTTCCGACAGCATAAAAAGCAATATCAAGTTTGGAAAAGAAAATGCCACAGATGAAGACGTTATAGAAGCTGCAAAAAATGCTCAAGTGCATAAAAATATTATAAAATTCAATAAAAAATACGATACCATTCTGGGCGAAAGAGGCATTACATTATCTGGGGGCCAAAAGCAGCGCATTTCTATTGCTCGTGCTATTATAAAATCGCCAGAAATCTTATTATTTGATGATTGCCTATCGGCCGTAGATACAGAAACTGAGGAGAAGATACTAAAAAACCTGATGAAGATTACAGAAGGAAAAACGACGATTATTGTAAGCCACCGAGTGTCGTCGGCAAAAAATGCCGATAAAATCATTGTTTTAGAAGATGGTAAACTTATACAAGAAGGAACACACGAAACACTTATTAGTAAAGATGGTTATTACAAACACCTCTATATGAAACAATTAAGTGAAAATACCGAGGGTAATTCTTAATTTTAAAAAAAATGAGTTCCCTTTTTTAGCCCTCTAATCCATTAAAATTAAAAGAAACTTAATTTTTTGTTGCTTAATACATGTTTTTTTTAGATTTTTGAAGAACATAATGACAATTTTATAACGACTATATGGGTACACATGACATGATGGAGAAAGAGGAGATTTTTTCTAAAGTATTAAGAGCAGGAAGACGTACATACTTCTTCGATGTTAGAGCCACGAAAGCTGAGGATTATTATTTAACCATTACGGAGAGTAAAAAATTCACAAATGATGATGGATCTTTTCATTATAAAAAACATAAAATTTACATTTATAAAGAAGATTTCGCTGAATTTAGGGAGATTTTATCTGAAATGACAAATTATATTATCGATCAAAAAGGTGATGAGGTAATAAGCGAGCGCCATCAAAAAGATTTTAAGAAAGAATATGATGGTGAAGATTTTATCACTACAGAAGCCAATGAAGTAAAATCTACTGAAAGCTTTACAGATATCGATTTCGATGATATTTAAAACATCCACAACATTTAATTACAAACCGCTAATCTTTTGAGTTTAGCGGTTTTTTTTTAAGCATTTACCCAAAAACAGTTCCGTTTAAAACTTTTTCTTCAGGCTCTAGCAATATAATGTCCTTGCCATTTACCGCTCCTAAAAGCAAACACTCACTCATAATATTGGCAATTTGCTTTTTTGGAAAATTAACAACAGCTACTATTTGTTTTTGGAGCAAATCTTCCTTTTTATAAAGCCTTGTTATTTGTGCAGATGTTTTTTTGGTTCCTAGCTTACCAAAATCGATAGTAAGCTGATAAGCGGGCTGTCTGGCTTCAGGAAAATCTCGAACTGCAACAATAGTTCCAATTCTTAAATCTACTTTATTAAAATCCTCAAAAGTTATTGGCTGGTTCATTTTTTAAAAATACAAATTATCCCGAACTTTGAATAAACTTTTAATTATGGCAGATACGTCTTCAAACATGCTTCCGTTAGGAACCAAGGCTCCCCATTTCGAGTTGCTCGACACGGTTAGCGATACATTTTTAAATTTGAAGAATATAAAAGGAGCATGCGGAACCGTTATTATGTTTATATGCAACCATTGCCCTTTTGTACTCCATATAAACGATGAATTGGTGAAGATAGCAAATGAGTACACCAAGTTAGACATTCATTTTATTGCTATTTCCAGTAACGATGTTGTTAATTATCCTCAAGACAGTCCGGAAAACATGAAAAAACAAGCCCAACTTGAAGGCTATACGTTCCCATATTTATATGACGAAACACAAGAGGTAGCCAGAGCCTATGATGCGGCTTGCACACCCGATTTTTATGTGTTTGATAAAGATTTAGAGTTGGTGTATCGAGGTCAAATGGATGATTCTAGACCAGGTAACAAAGCGCCTGTTACAGGAGCAGATTTAAAATATGCGTTAGATTGTTTGATAAATATTAAAGAAAATACACGCATTCAAAAGCCCAGTATAGGATGTAATATTAAATGGAAATAATTAAGGCCAGACAGTTCTCTACTTAAAACGTTATTTTCTGCTAAGCAAAGTTAAGTGTATTAATTTTAGCTTCATTAATAGCCGAGTAAATACAATTAAAATTTCTGATTCGCTTTTTAAAAAAAAGCTGTTCAACAAACACGTTTAATTGATTAAGCCTGTTCATTCCTACCACATAATAGGCGCCAAGCGTGTATTTGTTTTCAAAAAAGGTATTCCAATCTAAAGCTATTACGGAGTATGAATTAATACGGTTTGAAATATAAATAACATTATTCCCGTTTGTGCTAAAATGTCTGCATAGGTCCTCACTAATATACTTTCCATGATGTTCCCAGCTAAAACTAATCCCTTGTTTGATTTCAGAAACCACAAAACCATCAAAAATAAAAACATTGCCAAAAGAATAGTTAAACTCTTTTAGAACTTCGGCATATATAGCTGTTTCTTTAATACTTTTCACGGTACAAAAATATGTGTTTTTTTTAAATTATTATCAAATCTTCAATATTCTGTTAAGGACAAACGAAAATAAAACAAAAAAGACTGATTTTTATAAACCAGTCTCTTTTTATTTTATAAGATGCTTCGACACTTGCTCAGCATAAGCGATTCACAAACTTTTTTTTCAAAAAGTTGTTCTAATACTCATCACAGATAAAGATGCTTCGGCGTTGCTCAGCATAAGCGATTCACAAACTTTTTTTTCAAAAAAGTTGTTCACTGCTTACTTTACATCCATTAGTTCTACATCAAAAATCAAGGTAGCATCTGCTGGAATAACACCACCAGCTCCCCTACTGCCATAGCCTAAATGGCTAGGAATAACAAAGCGTGCTTTGTCTCCTACTTTTAATAGTTGAATGCCTTCATCCCATCCCGAAATAACCTGTCCCATCCCTAATGGAAAATCTATAGGCTCATTACGTTTATACGAAGAGTCAAAAACAGTACCGTCTGCCAATTGGCCTTTATAATGCACAGAGACTGTTTTTCCTTTTTCTGCATTAACACCATTTCCTTTTTGAAGAATTTGATAGCGCAGGCCACTTTCTGTTTTATTAAATCCCGCGGCTATTTTATCCAATTCCGCTTCGGCTGCTGCTTTAGCCTCCGCCAATCTTTTTTCTCTAGAACCTTCAAAAGTCCTAAACGCTTCTATAGCATTAAAGCTTTCTGCATCATCCCCTACGCGTAAAATTTCCAAACGCTCTATTTTATCTCCTTGAGCTATAGCGTTTACAACCTCTTGTCCTTCTACAACTTTACCAAAAACAGTATGCTTATTGTCTAACCAAGCCGTTTCAATATGGGTTATAAAAAACTGACTACCATTAGTGCCAGGGCCTGCATTTGCCATAGATAAAACCCCTGGAGCATCATGCTTTAAGTCTGGGTGAAATTCATCTTCAAATTGATAACCAGGACCTCCCGTACCGGTACCTTGCGGGCATCCAGCTTGAACCATAAAATCTGCAATAACTCTATGGAACTTTAAGCCATCATAATAAGGTGTTCCTTGTGGTTTTACTGAATTCTCTAGGTTTCCTTCAGCTAAAGCTACAAAATTACCTACCGTTCCCGGTGTTTTTTTGTATTCTAAAGCGACTAAAATTTCGCCTTTTGAAGTATTAAATTTTGCGTATAATCCGTCTTTCATGATACTTTGTTTTGTTTAAAAGATGCAAAGATAGGAAAGTTGGCCTGAAGTTAAATAAGTTATCCATGAAGAATACCAGAACATGCGCCCCCTCCTATATCTAATTAGCCACCTCGCTAATAAATTTAATACGATACAAACGAAGTTCTTCTTCTTCATAATCGCCGTCAAACTCTTCTATAGCTGCATCAATCTTATCCGTTTCCGACTCCATAAAATACTCATGTATTTCTTCTTGTTGATCCTCATCCAAAATATCTTGAAGCCAGTAATCGATATTCAATTTTGTACCTGAATATACAATAACCTCCATTTCTTTTATAAACTCCTCCATAGTCATACCCTTTGAAGACGCAATATCATCTAAAGGTAATTTTCTATCTATATTTTGTATGATGTAAAGTTTGTTTGCAGAGTTCGTTCCGGTAGATTTTACTACCAAATCATCTGGTCTTATAATGTCGTGTTCTTCAACATAATTAGCGATAAGCTCCACAAAATCTTTTCCATATTTTTTTGCTTTCCCGTCTCCTACCCCATGTACGTTTCCTAATTCCATTAAATTAACGGGGTATTTTAAAGCCATATCTTCTAAAGATGGGTCTTGAAAAATAACAAAAGGAGGCACATCCAGTTTCTTGGCATTCTTTTTACGTAAATCTTTAAGCATGCTCATTAAAAGTTCGTCTGCAACTGCGCCACCTATTTTTTGCGATGTTATAACACTTCCATCTTCTTGAGCCCCTTCAAAAATATGGTCTTCGGTCATCATAAAAGACTTAGGACTTTTAATAAAATCTTTTCCTGAATCTGTTAATTTAATCACCCCATACGTCTCAATATCTTTTTTTAGATATCCTGAAACCAGTACTTGTCTTAACAAGGCCATCCAATGCTTATTATCTTTACCCTTACCTTTTCCAAAAAAGGGCTGGTCGTTGGTTTTATGGGAATTTATTAATGCATTTTCTTTTCCTATAAGCACGTTAACCAAGTCTTTCGACTTATATTTCTCATGTGTTTTTGCTATAATATCTAACAACAACTTGACATCTGTTTTTGCTTCTACCTGTTTTTTAGGATATCTAACATTATCATCCATATTGCCGCCCTCCCCGGTTGCATTGTCAAATTCCTCTCCAAAATAATGGAGAATAAATTTTCGTCTGGAGATGGAGGTCTCTGCATAGGCAACAACCTCTTGCAATAGCGCATGGCCTATTTCCTGTTCGGCAACGGGTTTGCCCGACATAAATTTTTCAAGTTTTTCTATATCCTTATAAGCATAAAAAGCCAAACAATGCCCTTCGCCACCATCACGTCCTGCGCGTCCCGTTTCTTGGTAGTAGCTTTCAATACTCTTAGGAATATCATGATGGATTACAAACCTAACATCGGGTTTATCTATTCCCATACCAAAGGCAATGGTAGCCACTACAACCTCTACATCCTCCATTAAGAATTTATCTTGATGGCTGGAGCGGGTTTTGGCATCTAATCCCGCATGATAAGGCACGGCATTGATACCATTCACTTGTAAAACCTGCGACAGTTCCTCTACACGTTTTCTGCTTAAACAATAAACAATCCCCGATTTACCTTCATTTTGTTTTATAAACCGAATAATATCGGCATCTACTGTTTTTGTTTTTGGACGTATCTCATAATACAAGTTTGGTCTATTAAAAGACGCCTTAAAGGTTTTAGCATTATGGATACCCAGGTTTTTTATAATATCCTCTTGCACTTTAGGTGTTGCCGTTGCTGTAAGCCCAATAATTGGAATATTGTCACCAATGCGCCCTATAATATGTTTTAAGTTGCGATATTCAGGTCTAAAATCGTGCCCCCACTCACTAATACAGTGGGCTTCATCAATCGCCATAAACGAGACTTTAACAGAGCGCAGAAACTCTACATTTTCCTCTTTAGTTAAAGACTCGGGCGCAACATATAGTAATTTGGTAACCCCATTTACGATATCTTCCTTAACACGTTTCACTTCTGTTTTATTTAATGAAGAATTTAAAACATGCGCAATCCCTTCCTCATTTGAAATCCCCCTAATAGCATCTACTTGATTTTTCATTAAGGCTATTAAAGGCGATACCACAATAGCGGTACCTTCTTGCATTAAAGCTGGCAATTGATAACATAGTGACTTACCGCCTCCTGTGGGCATGATCACAAACGTATGTTTTTTTGATAAAATACTTTCTATAACCGCTTCTTGCAGCCCTTTAAACTTACCAAAACCAAAATATTTTTTTAATGCAGAATGCAAATCACTTTTAGCTACTAACATGAATTATTTTAATGATTAATTACCTGACAAAATCCACTATAAATCTATAATTTTACGAATTAAATTAATAGTGTAATTAGATTTCACTCTTATTTTTTTCGTTAGTTTTGTAACGAAATTTCAATTAGAATATTATTTCTTTTGAACAACCTTAAAGATAACAAAATCTTTAAAAGCATCAACTATAAAAAATCATTATATTTTGAACAGTAAGAATTCCATCATTAATACTGCTAAACAAACCATTAGAATGGAGAGTGATGCCATTTTAAATTTAGTTAACCTAGTAGATGATGATTTTGCAGATGCCGTAAACCTTATTTACAAGAGCAAAGGCCGTATTATCATATCAGGAATTGGTAAAAGCGCTATAATTGCTTCAAAAATTGTAGCCACTTTAAATTCCACAGGCACACCTGCTATTTTTATGCATGCAGCCGATGCTATTCATGGTGATTTAGGGACTATACTTAAAGAAGATATTGTAATTTGCATCTCTAAAAGTGGAAATACTCCAGAAATAAAAGTTCTTATACCCTTAATTAAAAGAGCTAAAAATAAAATTATAGCCATTACTGGCAATAAAGAGTCTTTTTTGGGCCAACAAGCAGATTTTGTTTTAAACACTTACGTTGAAAAAGAAGCATGTCCGAACAACTTGGCTCCCACAACAAGTACCACGGCACAATTGGTTGTGGGTGATGCGCTTGCCGTTTGTTTACTGGAACTCCGTGGATTTTCAAGCAGCGATTTTGCCAAGTACCATCCTGGTGGCGCTCTTGGAAAAAAGTTGTATTTAAGGGTTTTAGATTTATCCTCGGTAAACCAGAAGCCACAAGTGAGCGAAGGCACCAGCATTAGGGACGTTATTATTGAAATTTCTGAAAAAATGTTAGGGGTAACCGCAGTTGTTGAAAACAAAAAAATAACGGGAATTATTACCGATGGTGATTTACGTAGAATGCTTAGCAAAGTAGATGATTTCTCAAAATTGACCGCTAAGGATATCATGAGCAAAAATCCACGGCGTATTAGTACAGATGCTATGGCCATTGATGCTATGGAGGTTATGGAAACCTACGAGATTTCGCAACTATTGGTTGAAGACAATGGAAAATATGCAGGTGTTGTTCATTTACATGATTTGATAAAAGAAGGCATTATATAATGGCAAAAAAGAATATTAATGAGATGTCTTTTTTAGATCATCTTGAAGATTTGCGTTGGCATTTAATCAGAGCTGTTTTAGCTGTAGTTATAACAGCTACAGTAGCATTTTTAGCAAAGAGCTTTATTTTTGGAACTCTTATTTTTGGACCATCGAGAGCAGATTTTATTACTTACGAATTTCTCTGTAGTATTTCTAAATATATTGGTATGGAAGAGAGTTTCTGTTTTTCAGAGCTTCCGTTTAGAATTCAGAGCAGAACTATGGCCGGCCAATTTTCGGCACATATCTGGACGGCCATTACAGCCGGTTTTATTATAGCATTCCCATATATTATCTATGAATTTTGGAAATTTATAAGTCCTGCTATGCACGTTAATGAACGCCAACACTCTCGGGGCTTTATCATTGTATCTTCCATATTGTTTTTCCTAGGGGTTCTTTTTGGCTATTATATTATCTGTCCACTTTCCATTAACTTTTTGGGTTCTTATCAAGTCGATCCGAAAGTTCATAATGATTTTGATTTGAACAGTTATATCGGACTTATTAGGGCTTCTGTATTGGCTTCTGGGTTGGTTTTTGAATTGCCTATTGTTATTTATTTTTTAACCAAAATAGGCTTGGTAACCCCAGAAATATTAATCAAATATCGAAAATATGCTTTGGTAGGCGTTCTTATCTTATCTGCTATCATTACCCCACCAGACATCGCTAGCCAAGTTATTGTAGCCATTCCTATTTTAATTTTATATCAAATAAGCATCTATATTGCTAAAATTGTGGTTCGAAATCAAAAGCGAAGAGAACGAAAACAAAATAATTTAAAAAAATATTAAAAGCATCGTGCTACCAATAGTGATATGATTTTACTATTTTTAGCATTCAGTAAGTAACTATGATTCTAAGAGCCGAAAATTTAATGAAGTCCTACAGCGGACGAAAAGTAGTAAAAAATGTTTCACTAGAAGTAAACCAAGGTGAAATTGTTGGGCTTTTAGGGCCGAACGGTGCTGGAAAAACGACTTCTTTTTATATGATCGTAGGGTTGATAAAACCCAATGGCGGACATATTTTTTTAGACCAAACCGAAATAACCAAATACCCCATGTATAAACGTGCCCAGCATGGTATTGGTTATTTGGCACAGGAAGCATCGGTTTTTAGAAAATTAAGCATTGAAGACAATATCTTAAGTGTTTTACAGCTTACCAAGCTTAGCAAAAAAGAGCAACATGACAAGATGGAGAGTTTAATTGACGAGTTTGGCTTAGGGCATATTAGAAAAAGTAGAGGTGATTTATTATCAGGAGGAGAGCGTAGACGTACCGAGATAGCGCGTGCTTTGGCTACCGACCCCAATTTTATTCTCTTAGATGAACCTTTTGCTGGTGTAGACCCTGTGGCTGTAGAAGACATTCAGCGTATTGTGGCGCAATTAACTAAAAAAAACATAGGTATCTTAATTACCGACCACAACGTTCAAGAAACCTTAGCGATTACTGATAGAACCTATTTGATGTTCGAGGGCAGTATTTTAAAAGCAGGAGAACCAGAAGAGTTGGCAAATGATGAAATGGTCCGTAAGGTATATTTAGGACAAAACTTTGAGCTGCGTAAAAAGAAGATTAGAGAATAATACTCAACTTCTATTCTACGGTAATCCAAGAAATCTACGGGAAAACCCTTTCTTTTTTACTCCCGCTGATGACGCTAATAACGCTGATGTTAGTGAATTTTTATAATAGTTTAAGAAAACATCTATACAAATACCCTTTTAAAATATTTAAATAAAAATAAAGCATTGACCCCAAACCATTTTCTGGGGTAATCCCTGAAATCTGTGGGAACAACTCCTTTCTTTTATTCCCGCTGATGACGCTAATAACGCTGATGTTAGTAAATTTTTATAATTGTTAAGAAAACATCTATACGAACACCCTTTTTTAAAATTTAAATAAAAATAAAGCATTGACCCCAACTCTTTCTCTGCGGTAATCCAAGAAATCTGCGGGAACAACTCCTTTCTTTTATTCCCGCTGATGACGCTAATAACGCTGATGTTAGTGGATTTTTATAATAGTTTAAGAAAACATCTATACAAATACCTTTTTTTAAAATTTAAATAAAATAAAGCATTGACCCCAACTCTTTTTCTGCGGTAATCCAATAAATCTGCGGGAAAAAACCTTTTTTTTACTCCCGTTGATGACGCTAATAACGCTGATGTTAGTGGATTTATATAATAGTTTAAGAAAACATCTATACAAATACCTTTTTTTAAAATTTAAATAAAATAAAGCATTGACCCCAACTCTTTCTCTGCGGTAATCCAAGAAATCTGCGGGAACAACTCCTTTCTTTTATTCCCGCTGATGACGCTAATAACGCTGATGTTAGTGGATTTATATAATAGTTTAAGAAAACATCTATACAAATACCTTTTTTTAAAATTTAAATAAAATAAAGCATTGACCCCAACTCTTTTTCTGCGGTAATCCAATAAATCTGCGGGAAAAAACCTTTTTTTTACTCCCGTTGATGACGCTAATAACGCTGATGTTAGTGGATTTTTATAATAGTTTAAGAAAACATCTATACAAATACCTTTTTTTAAAATTTAAATAAAATAAAGCATTGACCCCAACTCTTTCTCTGCGGTAATCCAAGAAATCTGCGGGAACAACTCCTTTCTTTTACTCCCGCTGATGACGCTAATAACGCTGATGTTAGTGGATTTTTATAATAGTTTAAGAAAACATCTATACAAATACCTTTTTTTAAAATTTAAATAAAATAAAGCATTGACCCCAACTCTTTTTCTGCGGTAATCCAATAAATCTGCGGGAAAAAACCTTTTTTTTTCTCCCGTTGATAACGCTGATATAAGGGGTTTTTATAATTGTTAGGAAAAAAAAGTGAATAAACTCAACTTATTCGCTGCGATAATCTATGAAATCTGCAGAAGTAAGAGCAACTCATTTTTGTTTTTTTGATTGTTTTAAGAAGATAACAGCGTTTTTTTAAATGGCTTGGAAAAGCATATGTTACTTTTTAAACATCGATAGAGCCTTTTTTAAGCCCCCCACAACAATTAGTGCTAAAGCCCCTACCACTAAACCAACTACAAATTCTTGCAAAATGGAGGGCAAAAACTCTAAAAAATGATGTAAAAAATCTACATTATGTACAAATATACCACCTGAAACTAGTAATAAAGCAATCGTTCCTATTATAGACAAGCTTTTTATAATAATAGGCAGTGCCCGAATTAAAAAGTTGCCTAAATACTTTGAAATGCTTTTTTCTTTCTTACTAAGACGCACCAATTTATATCCTAAATCGTCCATCCTAACTATAAGCGCTACAATGCCATACACTCCAATTGTAGCGATAATAGACACTATAGAAACAACCAGTACTTGAAATAAAAGCGGCTGCCCTAAAACGGTTCCCAAAGCAATGATTACAATTTCTACAGACAATATAAAATCTGTAAAGATTGCCGATTTAATTTTAACCTTCTCTGCTTGCAATTGCTCCTTTTCTGAAACATTATTTTCAACAACTACCGCTTTCTTAGGGTGATGTGGTACAAAAAACTCATATACTTTTTCTGTCCCTTCAAAAGCCAAATACACACCTCCAAATATCAGAGCAACCGTAATTGCCCATGGAGCAAACGCACTTAAAACAAAAGCGATAGGTAAGATAATCAACTTATTAAGTCCAGACCCCTTGGTAATAGCCCACAAAACAGGCAACTCTCTAGACGCCACAAAACCAGTAGCTTTTTCGGCATTTACAGCTAAGTCATCCCCTAAGATCCCTGCTGTTTTTTTGGTAGTGATTTTACTCATAACCACAACATCATCCATAATTGCTGCAATATCATCCAGTAAGGTAAAAATTCCTGAAGCCATATTCTGTATCGTTTATTTTATACTGGCGTTATCTAAAGCAGATAAAATGATATAGAATAGAATAATTACCGGGATAGCTGCAAACTGCAAAATGATTAAAAGAATCACACTCAAAATTATAAAGATATACCGTGTAGCATTGGCTTTAAAACCATAGGTTTCAAATTTTAAAGCGAATAATTTGATATTGGAATTTAAAATATAACAACTAAAAAGCGTTACTACTATTAAAAACCATTTGTTTAAAATTATGGCATTCATAGCGTCACTATTTTGAAACTCGATAATAAGAGGTAACGAAACAATAAGCAAGGCATTTGCAGGTGTAGGCAAGCCTTTAAAGTAACTTTGCTGATCTTCATCTATATTAAACTTAGCCAAACGGTATGCAGACGCCAGGGTTATCAACAATCCTATTATAGGAAACAACATGATATTCAATTTAAAGCTATCCACATTCCAATCGCTTGTTACATCAGGCGCATCTGTGGTTAGTGCCAATAGTTTATACATGACAATACCCGGAACCAAACCGCTTGTTACGACGTCGGCCAAGGAATCCAATTGCAGACCTAAAGCACTTTGAACATTCAATTTTCGAGCAACAAGACCATCAAAAAAATCAAAAAATATTCCTAAAAAAACAAAAAGCGCCGCAGAAACAAAATGACCGTTTACTGCAAAAATAGCGGCAATACTTCCACTAAGTAAGTTTAATAAAGTAATGGCATTAGGAATGTATTTTTTCATAGTATAACATTTGTTGTTTGTAAAAATAAGAAACAATTACCGTCTAAAACAAGTATAAAACAATATCTATTAGAATTTGAAGTTTATAGGTTTATAAATTATATGCATCTTTGTAAAAAATTGCAGTTGAGAGTATTTTTAATACTTATTATAATAATCATGTCTTCGCAGGTTTCTGGACAAAGCGTTAGAAAATACTCTAACGAGTTTATGAATATTGGTGTTGATGCTGCTGCATTGGGCATGAGCAGTGCCGTAACGGCCCATACCTCAAACGTAAATTCTGGGTACTGGAATCCAGCTGGCCTAACCCAACTAAAAGACAATCAATTAGCCCTTATGCACTCTAGTTATTTTGCTAATATTGCGAATTACGACTATATCGCCTACGCCATGCCTTTAGATAGAGAAAGTGTTTTTGGCGTGTCTTTAATTCGGTTTGCAGTAGATGATATTTTAGATACCACACAGCTTATCGATGACCAAGGCCATATAAATTACGACAGAATTAGTTTATTTTCAACAGCAGATTACGGCTTAACGTTTTCTTATGCAAGACGTTTACCTGTTCAAGGTCTTAATATGGGAGTAAATGCCAAGGTAATTCGTCGTATTATCGGCGATTTTGCATCTTCTTGGGGATTTGGGTTTGATTTGGGGGCGCAATTTAAAAGTCGCAATAATTGGGAGTTTGGTATAATGGCTCGCGATATCACCACTACGTTTAATGCTTGGAGTATTGATAAAAAAGCATTCTCAAAAATACAAAATGCCATTGAAGGTCAAAATCAAGCGCTACCAGAAACCACTGAAATTACCATCCCGAAATTACAATTGGGCATTTCAAAATTAATAGATTTTAATTACGATTACACCCTTTTATCGTCTGTAAATTTGAATATGCGCTTTGCTGAAACCAATGATATTATATCGACGTCGTTTGCTAGTATTAACCCTGCTTTAGGCTTCGAGTTTGGTTATGTAGACATGGTTTTTCTACGTGCAGGTATGGGTAATTTTCAGAATGAAACCGTATTTGATAAAACACAATTACGTTTTCAGCCTAGTTTTGGTTTAGGTTTTAAATACTATGGCATTCAAGTTGATTATGCCTTTACCGATATTGGCGACCAAAGTGTAGCCTTATATTCCAACGTATTTTCTTTAAAAATTGATTTTGGTAATTTTAGATAACCCATTATGTTTAAAAACAGTTTTTTCGTTTTATTTTTTATTTTTATAACATTTGTATCTGCTCAAGAGCGTATGCTTTCTCCAGAAGCAGAAATAAGCGTACTTACCATTGGCCCAGGAACACTATTAAATGATGCGTTTGGCCATAGTGGCTTTAGAGTTAAGGACAAAACAAAAGGGATCGATCTAGTTTTTAATTACGGTGTTTATGATTTTGAGGCCGAAAATTTTTATTTAAAATTTGCTCAAGGAAAATTGGACTATCTAATCGGACTAAATTATTATGAGGACTTTTTAGAAAGTTATATTGCTCAAAATCGAACGATAGAAGAACAAGATTTAAATTTATCCACTTCTGAAAAACAAGCCCTTTTCGATTATCTTTTAACCAACATGAAACCAGAGAACCAAAGATATCTCTATGATTTCTTTTATGATAATTGTGCTACAAAAATTAAAGATGTTCTTCAAGACGTATTAAATAATACTGTTGTTTTTCATGAGCCGCAAAATTTTGAGACCAAAACTTTTAGAATCCTGATTCATGAAAACGTTAAAAGAAATACTTGGGGTGCATTTGGTATCGACCTAGCTTTGGGTTCTGTTATCGATAAGATAGCACC
The DNA here is from genome assembly GCF_042427585.1 of Mariniflexile ostreae. NCBI lineage: Bacteria > Pseudomonadati > Bacteroidota > Flavobacteriia > Flavobacteriales > Flavobacteriaceae > Mariniflexile > Mariniflexile ostreae. Next base: position 137,564 of record NZ_JBHMFC010000103.1, read on the forward strand.
CCCTCAAGACCATATGTTTTTGCCTAAAAACATCCATGCTTTTTTTGAAGAAGCGACTATAGCGGGTTCCGATAAAAAATTAGTTAAAAACAGTCGTGTTATTTTCAAGCAACTGGACACACCAGCAGCTACTAATTTCTTAACAAGTCCTTTAATGATTATGGGGGTTTTAGGATTTTTAATTGTTTTCATTACTTATAAAGATTTCAAAAACAATAAGCGATCCGTTTGGTTGGATACTACTTTATTTACTTTTACTGGGCTTGTGGGTATTATGGTAGTATGGCTTTGGTTTGCAACAGATCATAGTGCAACCCATCAAAACTACAATTTACTTTGGGCTTTCCTACCTAACCTTTTTGTTATGGGACAATTATTTAAAGAAAAAACGAGTCCTTGGTTTATTAAATACCTTAAATTTTTAGTTATTTTGTTATGCCTTTTAACTTTGCACTGGAGTATTGGGGTACAAGTTTTTGCAATTGGTTTGATTCCCTTTTTAATTGCACTTTTCGCTAGGTATGTTTTTTTAATACGTTATTTAGGCTGGTATAAATTATAGCAGAATATAAGCTCATTATTTTACATTCTTTAGACTTGTGTACTTTATACCTTTATTTCTAAAACCAATAGCATTGTGTTTTTTTGCATTAAGATGAAGACTACAAGTGATGGTTTTATCATTTGAGGTCTTTATTTCTCACAAATAAAGTTGTTAAGAAGGAATAATAAAACTCCAGTCGTTTTTTGTCGTTATTTGTCCGTTATTTGTAAAAAATATTAGAATTGAACTATTTAACTGTTGAAAACATATCGAAGTCTTACGGAGAGCTTACGCTTTTTGAAGACCTTTCCTTTAGTGTGCACAAAGACCAAAAAATTGCTTTTGTTGCAAAGAACGGCACGGGAAAAACCTCTATTTTAAACATCCTATCTGGCGATGATACTGCCGACACTGGAAATGTTATTTTCCGAAAAGGCATCAAGGTCTCGTTTTTATCACAAGACCCTAAATTTGACCCAGATTTAACGGTAGAAGAAACTATTTTCGCAAGCGACAATCCCATTTTAAAGGTGATTTCGAACTACGACAAAGCCCTTTTAGACCCTGAAGATGCCGATGCTTACCAAAAAGCTTTTGAAGCCATGGAGCGTTATCAGGCTTGGGATTTTGAAACGCTTTACAAGCAAATTCTTTTTAAATTAAAATTAGAAACGCTGCACCAAAAAGTAGGAACGCTTTCTGGAGGCCAGAAAAAACGTCTGGCATTAGCCAATGCGCTTATAAACAAACCAGACCTTCTTATTCTAGACGAGCCCACCAACCATTTGGATCTAGAAATGATTGAGTGGCTAGAGGCTTTCTTTGCTAAAGAAAACATTACCCTTTTTATGGTAACGCACGACCGCTATTTTCTAGAACGTGTATGTAACGAAATTATTGAACTGGACGAAGGGCAACTTTATAGTTATAAAGGAAACTATTCCTACTACCTTGAAAAACGGGATGCCCGAATTGAACAAGAAGCTGTAGAAACGGGTAAGGCCAAGCAACTCTTTAAAAAAGAATTGGATTGGATGCGCCGCCAGCCCAAAGCCCGAACCACAAAATCTAAATCTCGTATTGATGATTTTCAAGATATCAAACACCGCGCCCATCAACGCAGAAACGACCATGAGGTTCAGCTAGAACTCAATATGGAACGAATGGGAAGTAAGGTTGTAGAATTTCATAAAGTATCAAAATCATTTAAAGACAAGGTGATTTTAGATGGGTTTGACTATAATTTTATAAAAGGAGAGCGTGCCGGGATTATTGGTAAAAATGGAACGGGAAAAACCACGTTCTTAAATATTTTAACCGAAACGGCAGCAGCAGATTCTGGTAAGGTAACGGTGGGTGAAACCATTAAATTCGGATATTATACCCAAGATGGCATTAAAATAAAGCCACAGCAAAAAGTGATTGATGTTATTCGGGAATTTGGGGATTTTATACCTTTAAAAAAAGGACGGCAAATTAGCGCACAACAACTTTTAGAACGCTTTTTGTTTAGCCGCAAAAAACAATATGACTTTGTAGAAAAACTGAGTGGTGGCGAACGCAAACGTTTGTATTTATGTACCGTTTTAATTCAGAATCCCAATTTTTTAATTCTGGATGAACCCACAAACGATTTAGATATCGTAACCCTTAACGTATTGGAAAGTTTCCTTTTGGATTTTCCAGGCTGTGTGCTCGTTGTATCTCACGACCGCTATTTTATGGACAAAGTGGTCGATCATCTTTTCGTATTTAAAGGTGATGGTGTTATTGAAGATTTCCCTGGGAATTATACAGATTATCGGGTTTATGAAGATAGCCAAGCCGATGCTGTTCCTGTTTCCGAAGAGAAAAAGGAAAAACAATCTTGGAAAGAAAAAGAAGCCAAAAAGCTTAGTTATAATGAAGAAAAAGAGCTTAAGAATATTGAAAGCAAATTAAATTCCTTAGCTTTTGATAAAAAAGAAATGGAAACCAAGTTCAACAATCCTGAACTATCGCAAGACGAAATTAATAAGCTTTCTGAAAAATTGCAAAAAATTATAGACGCCATTTCAGAAAAAGAAGGACGCTGGTTTGAGCTGTCTTCTAAATTGGAAGAATAAGGCTAAATTGCTATGTCACAGAGATTCATATCGCTTTTTACAGGCTTTATTATGTACTTTAACACTACAAATCTCTGTGGTATAACTTTTATTGATTTATAAAATGCTATTTCAAGTTTCACAATACATCAGGTTTTTATTAAAATCGACCAACCATCATGGGGTACACTCCCCTTTTGTTTTTAATTTGGTTACCAAATGTTTTTATGATAAAAAACATTACGAGAGCTATAAAAATATTCTAGATTATAAAAATGCGCTTCTAAAAAACAACACCAACATTAGAGTTACAGATTTAGGCGCTGGCTCACAACAGATGAAAGATGAGACCCGTAGCATATCAAACATGGCCAAACATGCTGGCACATCGTTAAAAAGGGCAAAGCTCTTATATCGCTTAGCGGTTTATTTTAAACCTAAAACCATACTCGAGCTAGGCACTTCGTTGGGTATTGCTACACATGCGCTAAGCTTAGGGAATCCAGAATCCCAGATCTCGACTATTGAAGGCTGCCCACAGATTTCTAATTTCTCTAAAAAACATTTTGAAAAACATCAGATAAAAAATGCAGCTATTATCAATGGTGATTTTAATGATGAAATTCAAGCCCTAACTGCAAACTCTTACGATTTTATCTTTTTTGATGGTAACCACGCTAAAGAAGCAACTTTATTTTATTTTGAAACCCTTTTGAAAACGGCACATAATGATTCCGTTTTTATATTTGATGATATCCATTGGTCTAAAAACATGACAAAAGCATGGAACACCATAAAAAAACACCCAGATGTTAGCGTGACCATTGATACGTTTTATTGGGGAATCGTTTTTTTTAGGAAAGAACAGCGCAAAGAAGACTTTGTAATTCGGGTGTAAAAAACCCGCTCTTCACCATGCCGACAGCGTGAAGCATGAACGACGAGGCGTCCCTTTATAATAACCTATTTATGATAATAACAAAAACTGTTTAGGTTGCTCCTATCGTCGAAATGACCAGTGAAGTTGAAAAAAGTATTACATTTCTATGTCATACAGAACGAAGAGAAGCATCTCTTTATAATGACGTGTTTATGATAATCGCACCAAAAAACTAATCAAACCGCATAGCTTTTACCGGTGATATTTTTGTAATAATATAAGAAGGCACCAAAAGCATTACCAAACACAGCACAAGCGTCCCTATATTTAAAGCCAAAATATAGCCTAAATTGATATAAACCGGTGCTTCCGTTACATAATACACACTAGGATCTAACGGAATCAGTTTTAAAAACTTTTGCGCAAACAGTAAGCTTAAACCTATAACATTCCCCCAAAACAAACCCAGGATAATTAAATACGCAGCATTATACAGAAACAATTTACGAATGCTCCAATTATTGCTTCCTAAGGCTTTTAAAATGCCAATCATTTGCGTACGTTCCAAAATAAGCACCAATAGAGCAGTCACCATATTAATACCTGCTACCAATATCATAATGCCGATAATACCATAAATATTATTGTCAAAAATTTTAATCCACTCAAAAACGGAGTAATATTTTTCTGTAATCGTTTGGGAGTTTAAAGTAGAAGGAGTGTTTTTAAAAATCTCCACCCCTTTTTGATCCAAATCATTATAATTATCAATAAACACTTCAAAGTTCCCCACTTGATCAGGTTTCCAACCATTAATACGCTGTAAATGCCTGATATCACCAATTAAATAAGTAGCATCAAAATCTTGATACCCCGAACTATAAATACCAACAATAGTGTAAGTAATTATATTCGGCATTTTATTGGGGTCCTCTTTAGCAAAAACCATTTGCAATTTATCCTGCAATTTAAACTTCAACCTATTGGCCAAATATTGCGAAATCAAAACCTCTTCATTCCGCGCACCCTCATAGTTTGGAACTCTACCTTCTAGTAGAAACTCCTTAAAATAGTCCCAATTATAGTCACCACCCACACCTTTTAAAACGGCGCCTTCAAAATCAGTTTCCGTTCGAATCACTCCAAATTTGGTCGCTACGGCCTGGATATGCTTAATCCCTTCTACCGTCTTAAATTCTGGATAAAATTCTTGATTGCTAGATATAGGCACGATGCTTTCTTGCGAAGCATTGCTATCGTAATTAGTAATGGTTACGTGCCCGTTAAAGGCCACCACTTTATCTCTTATTTTTTGTTGCAGACCAATACCTGTGGCTATAGCGATCATCATCACGACAATACCAATGGCGATAGCAGCAATTCCAATTTTTATTATTGGTGCCGATACACTACTTTTATACGCTTTACTACCAATAATGCGTTTTGCTATAAAAAACTCGTAATTCAAATTTACTTATGCGATTTAATGTTTTCAAAAATACTGTTTTATTCTCGGTTCTGGTTATGATTTCTTGTAGAAGTAATTCTACTGAAAAAGACGGAAGACTTCCGATTCATAATCAAGATGCTATAAAAGTAAGTGCTCCTACTCCATTACCCAACAAACACAATAAAAAAATTATTGTAGGCAGTAATCAAACCGAGCATTATCTTCCGCTTTTAAAAGAAAAAAAAATAGGCATTGTAGCAAACCAAACCTCTGTTATTTTTAAAAATGATGGCCACTATACCCACTTAGTCGACTCCTTATTAGCGTTGCAAGTAAATGTTACCAAGGTTTTTGCACCCGAACATGGCTTTAGGGGTACTGCCGATGCTGGCGAAGTTATAAAAGACGGTATTGATACCAAAACAGGCTTACCCTTAATCTCGCTTTATGGCACTAATAAAAAACCTTCTAAAGAGCAGCTTAATGACATAGATTTGCTCATTTTTGATATTCAAGATGTAGGCGCACGGTTTTACACCTATATTTCCAGTTTACATTATGTTATGGAGGCTTGTGCGGAAAACAACATTCCTGTTCTAATTTTAGACAGGCCAAACCCTAATGGCCATTATATAGATGGCCCTGTTTTAGAGTCTGCACATAAAAGCTTTGTGGGCATGCACCCAATTCCTGTAGTACATGGCATGACCATTGGTGAATATGCACAAATGATAAATGGTGAAAAATGGCTAACAAACGGCAAGCCATGTGCGATTACCGTAATTCCTGTTAAAAACTACAATCGTAATGTAGAATATGATTTGCCTATAAAACCAAGTCCGAATTTACCAAACGCCAAAGCCATCAACCTCTACCCTAGTATCTGTTTATTTGAAGGCACCAACATAAATGCGGGCCGTGGTACAAATACACAATTCCAAATATATGGTAGCCCATTTTTAAACCCAAACATTTATCCTTTTAAATTCACACCACAATCCAATGAAGGAGCTAAACACCCAAAACACGAGAATAAAGTTTGTTATGGTGAAGATTTAACTACTTCTAAAACCTTAAACGCACTCCATTTGAATTGGCTTATCGAAGCTTATAAAAACACAGAGAACAAAACTGAATTCTTTAATAGTTTTTTTACAAAACTTGCGGGTACAAAAAAACTGCAAGAACAAATAGAAAAAGGACTCACCGACATTCAAATTAAAGCCACTTGGCAAAAAGACTTAGACACTTTTAAAAAGATGCGCAGTCCTTATCTTATTTATAAATAAACGCGTTTATATATAAAATAATAACATGTTCTTTTCGTTTTAAACTTTAAATACTTACTTTAAAAAAACCATAAAAACTGAAACATTACCAAAGTCCCAGAAATACATCCCAAAGTTTTCACATCCCAATGAAACGCATCATCACTACCCTCATACTGTTGCTTGCATATATAGGTTTTAGCCAAAATCCGGTACCTTTGGTAGAGGAGAAAATTAAAATCGCTAGAAAACTTGCTAAAAAGTTTCAAAAAACCAATAAAATCCAAGGCATGGCCATTTCGGTATCAGAACACGGCAACCTTATTTGGTCTGAAGGTTTTGGATATGCCAATCGCAAACTTAAAGTAAAGGTAAAACCCAACGAAACCCTTTTCAGAATTGCGAGTATATCCAAATCCATTACTGCTGTAACGCTCGCAAAACTAGTAGATAACCATCAAATCGATTTAGATAAAAGCATTTACGAGTATCTTCCCAATTATCCGAAGAAAAAATATGATTTTACCGTTAGGGAACTGGGCGGACATTTGGCAGGGATTAGGAGCTATAAAGGGAATGAATTTGTTTTAAATAAAAAAATGACCATAACACAAGGCTTAGATTTATTTAAAAACGACCCGCTAGTCTTTGAGCCCTCAAGCCAATACCTATACAACTCTTTAGGTTATGTTTTACTGAGTAATATCATGCAAAAAGCATCCCATAAGGGCTTTAACAATTTAGTAAACGAAACGGTTTTAAAACCTTTACACATGCTTAACACCATGCCAGATGCCTCAGATTCGGAAATACCCAATAGAACCAAATTCTATAAAAGGGAACGCGTTTTTTCCACACCAGTTTCTAATGAGTATAAGCTTGCTGGCGGCGGTTTTTTATCCACATCTGAGGACATCACAAAATTTGGCCACGAATTGATTTCTCCAAAAATAATTTCAGAAGCATCTTTGTCGGAAATCACAACTTCCCAAAGACTAAATTCGGGCCGTCGCACGGGATATGGCATTGGCTTTTCTGTAAGAAAGACAAAAAAAGGGACCCCCAAATTCTTTCATACGGGCGGCGGTGTGGGCGCTTCTAGCATTCTATTAATATATCCTAAAGAAGACCTTGTTATTACAGTTTTAACTAATCTTACAGGTGTAAGCATGCATGAATTTGGCAATGAACTGGAGGGCATCTTTATAGATTAGAACGCGCAAAAAACCTCCTCTTATACCCGATTAGTTTTTATCCGCTTTAAATAGGAATCAATAAAAAGCTTTTCCAAAGCGAACTTGCAAACCAACCCCTGCAATCTAAAATGTATGCGTATTGGCTTTATTGTAGCTACTAAACATAAGCAGCTTTCATCTATACTCAAAACTGAACCGTTCTTATAAGACCTGATTTAAAAATTTTGATGGGTTTCTTTTTTAAATCTGGAAAATATTTTTCAGCTTCGTTATGTGTATCTTTGCTGCGCTTATAAAGCCTGTTTTTAACGGCACTCGAATCATTTTCGTTATAGTGGATAAAGCATAACATATGTTGTCTTAAAAATGGAAACCAATAGATTACACACCACGAAATGTTATTTAAAATAGCACAAACATGAAAGACCTTTTCGGAAACGCATTGCGCGACTATCAAAACGGAAATTACACAGAAGACCTGGTTACAGCTACCAACATATCCGATGACGATATCTTGCCCCTGCCCTATTTATTTCGCGATTTTAAAACCATGCCCAAGCTTGAAAAAAAAGCTTTAAAATTAGCAAAAGGTTCTGTTTTAGATGTAGGTTGTGGGGCAGGAAGCCATAGCTTGTATTTACAAAAGCAAGGATTAAAAGTAAAAGCTATCGATATTTCTAAAGGCGCTATTGAAGTTGCTACAAAACGCGGCGTATCCCATACTAAAGTTGAAGCCATTTTAAACGAAACAGAAACCTTCGACACTATTTTGTTATTGATGAATGGTACTGGAATCTTTCAAGAGCTCTCACAAATTTCTATCTATTTAAAACATTTAAAAAGCTTGTTGAATTCGGGCGGACAGATTTTAATCGATTCTTCCGACATCAAATACATGTATGAAGATGAAGATGGCGGTTTTTGGATGGATGCCAATGCTAACTATTACGGCGAACTGGATTACTTCTTGTTTTACAAAGGAGAAGAAGAAAACCCGATGAAGTGGTTGTATTTAGATTTTGACACTCTAAAACTAGCTTGCGAGACAATAGGCTTACATTGTGAATTGGTTTTAGAAGGCGATCATTTCGATTATTTGGCTAGACTTGTTCTTGCAGAAACAAAAAAAAACCAAGCACCATCTGGTTTTTATAGTGTGGAGCTAAGTTTGAAAAACAAAATACCCCGCACAACGGCACGAGGTATGTAATAGTTTTTTATTTAAAGCTTGAGGCAAACACCAACAAGTATTAAAAATCAAATTTATACGTGGCACCCGCTAAAAACTGAATGCTTTGTACCGGAAAATTTTGCCAGCGTTGATAGGCGTTATTAGCGATATTATTCGATTTAGCAAAAATAGAAAATTGCTCATTAATATTATAGCCTACATGTGCATTCGCATCAAAATAGCTCTCCAAGGTTACGGTAGTTGGTGGCGCAACACTAAACCCATCATTTAGGAAATACTGATCCTTGCGCTCGCCCACAAAAAATAAATTGGCACCAGCAAACCATTTTTTACTTATTTGGTAATCCATAAATAAAGAACCTTCAAATTCTGGTAAATTCCAAGCTTCGGTTTCACTATCCGAAGTATACCCAAAATATTCCCCTTTTAATCCTAAAGAAAAATTTCTATTAACATCTACATTTAACTCTCCCGCTGCACTAAAAGTCTTTACATCGTCATAAACCATTCCGAAGGAATTTCCATAGGTATAATCCTGAGCCGTTAAAGTTATTTCATTATTCTTAAATAAAGCTTTATTTCTATCAGAGATATAATGTGCGCTTATATTATAACTCACCGCACTAGACACTTTTCCTTTTAAGCCTACATAAGCGTTGTAAAGTCGGTCTGTGGGTACCACAAACAACGTTGGGGACACAAATGGGTTTTCGGAAGCAAAATCATAATACGAATTTTGAATTAAATCCCCTTGTATACCGCCGTAAGCAATTAAAATTTCATTTACTAATCTATAAGATGCGGTAACATTCGGGTAAAGAAACAATTTACTATCACTCGCTTCTGTATCTTTTAAATAAAAAACAGAGGCTCCGAGGTTTACTGTTAAATCGTCTTGTTTGAGTTCATAAGTTGATGAAAGCCCAATTTGAAAATTACCATAGTTTAACGCCGTTGCAGAACCATATCCTTTCTCAAAACCACCATTTAAAAAATCGATAGTAAGCTCCGTAGATAGTTCTTCATCACGAATAGGAATATCTACAACACCCTTTATAGAGATTCTATTTTCTCCAGACTCTTGGTTATCGCCAAAGTGCCTATACAATACGCTTAGAGCGTTTATATAAGTGTTTTCAAAATTAATATCGCCACCAAGGTGTGCGCCGTAATAGGTATGATCTGTATTAATGCCATTGGTCTGTGCTGCAGCAATTTGAGATTGTGGAACACCATACCAATTGTACATTTGATGGTGTAAGCCTCCTTCAATATTCCAAGATAGATCGCGTAATCTTGTAGCGTAATTGACGTTCAGTTTTGAATTTGAAAAATTATCGTCGAAAGCCAAATCTTCAATACCCCCTTGAGAGGAATGGTGGCTCACATAACCGCCAATACTTTCACTTCTATTAATGGCATGATTCAAATAGACTTCCCCTAAAATACTGGTATATGTTCCTACGCCCAAGGTGGCATAATTATCGAATAATTTTACAGGTGCTGCTTTTTCTACTGTTGCTGCTTTACCTTTAGCAGGAGTAAACGTAGACGCTACAGGAAACGAAAAGATGTTATATGTTATCTCTTTTTTATGTTCTGTATCTTCATCTTCCAGCGATGGAACTTCCTTGACTTTAAAAGCGTCGGAAATAGTAGGCGCATAAGGTTTAACCACGTTAATAACACCCGTTCTAATGGTATCACTATTTCTTTCTTGAGAAAAAGATTGGGTTACGCATAATGCAAAAACGGCTAATAGGATATGTTTTATGTGCTTGCGCATATTTAATATTTTTGATTTACGATTTTTTTTTTCTAATTATTGAAAACACTTTGGCTATAAAAGCTGTGGAAAGCCTTAAGCATAATGCTTTTAACTACACCAGCGTCTTTGTTTTTTATTACTCTTCTCTAATAGAGGCGTTTGTTTTAGCTTCTTGAGCTTTAATTTTGCCCAACTCTGCTTTAGCTTCGGCAACAACCTCGTCAAATTCCTTAAAATTATCCATAACGCTTTCTAAAATATAAGTCGCTTGAAACGCATCTTTAAGTGCATAAAAATTCTTGGCCATTAGCACCAAGCCTTTAGCGCTATAATATTTATAACCAGAATAGTCTTTTGCTAGTTTCTGTACAGATATATTAGAAGCTTCAAATTTGCTGTCCTTATTTTTAAAATAGGCATCAAAATACAAGGCTTCTGCAGCAGTTTCACCCGTGGCTGTTTTTTCAACTTCCACATAAGCTTTTCTGGCCTTTTCTTCATTTTTGGTTTTCATAGCAGAACGCGCAATAATAATATTGGCATCGCTTTTTATTTTATTATCAACTTTAGAATGAGCCAGTACTTTTTCTGCGTAAGCTACCGCCTCATTATAATTATCTAATTGATAATGGGCTTTCATTAAGTTAGACTGTGCAAATAATACATTCTGCGGAAAATTAGCCTCTTCTTCCAATCGTTTTAAAAGCGAAACGACTGTGGCCCACTCTTTATTGACCAAATGGTATTGCGTTAAGTTTAATAAGGCTTCCTCGGTAAATTCATTTCTAGAAGCTTCTACCACATACTTATAGTGTGGTGCTGCATTTCCACTCAAGCCTTTTTTGCTATACATTTTTGCTAGATAAAAATGGGCAGACAATTTATGAAGGCCATTTGCAAACTGGCTCAAATAACCATTAAACTGAGTAATGGCCTTATCCGTATTGTTATCTAAATATTGTTTTTCTGCCGCTTCATAGGTTGCATTGTCTAAATCGGCATCGGTTACATCTACGTAATCCAAGGTTTTAACCCAAGAAGCATATTCATTAACCCTGCCTAAATCAATATAAATCAATCGTGCTGTAGATACCGCTTGTGCAGCTTCTGGAGTTCCCCCATAATCGCTAGCCACCTTTTTAAACTTTATTAGAGCCTGCTCATTATTACTGTTATTATAATACACTAACCCTTGGCGCAGTAAAGATTTTTGCACAAAAGAACTCATTTTGTATTCGGCATTCAACCGGTCGTACATTTGCAAGGCTTTTTGGCTGTTGTTTTCTTTTACATAAGAATTTGCCAACTCATACATAGCATCATCCCGGAGTTTAGATTTTGGATATTTTATGATAAATTGTTCCAGTTCCGATATTTTTTTAGATCCACTTCCCAAATACCCAACACTTATGGCCTTTTGGAAAAACGCATAATCGGCATCAATTTCGCCCACTTTAATAGCACTCTCATAAGCTGTGATGGCGTTTTTATAATCGCTGATTACAAAATTCGCATCGGCCAAACGTAAATAAGCATCATTCAACCTTACGCCTTCTGCCTTTTTATTTTTTATAAACTGATTAAAATGCTCTATGGCTTTTGAATAGTTTTTCTGCTTAAAGTAAGTGTAAGCTATATTATAATCTATATTTTCAAATTCTGGAGTTACAGCAGCTGAAGCTTGTTGCTGAAATTGTTTAAAACCAATTAAAGCCTCTCCATAATTGCCTTGGTTATAATCGCTTTCTGCTTTCCAAAAAATCGCTCTGGTAGTAAATTTTGGGTCTTTTGATTCTTTTAAGGACTTATTAAACAAGTCTGCAGCTTCATGAAAGTTATTTTCATTATAAAGCTCCAAACCTCTATAAAAGGTCACTTTTTGATAAGCCACTTTATTCTCGAAACTATTTTTCCCTTCTAAAAGTCTTAAAGCTTCTTTGTAGTTTTTTGATGTGATATAAGAGTCTATTAAAAGCGTTTCAACTTCATTTTTATAACTACTATTAGCGTATTTTTCTAAATACGAGGTTAAAACCTGAGGAACAGATTGATATGGATTCCCGATTTCATAACTAATTTTAGCATAATTCAACCAAGCATCTTCTTGAATTTTCAAATCGAAATCCATTTGAGATGCATTTCTAAACGCATTTAAAGCTTCTTGCTTTTTTCCAGAATTTATATAGCTCTCCCCTAAGTGGTAATAAGCATTTTGGGCTGTTGCATCATTTCCTCCAATAATTTTATTGAATTCTGATATGGCTTTTTCATAATCCCCCTGTTTGTAGTACGCATAGCCTAATTGGTAAAAATCGGTATTGTTCCACTTTCCTTTTTTACCTTTATACTTGGTTAAATACGGAATGGCTTCTGCATACTGATTTAAATTAAAATAACTCTCTCCAATGATTTTCGAAAGTTCGGATATCTCGTTAGGATCCCTGGTGTTTAATCGCGCTTTAGCCAGTTCGATGGCTTTTTCAAATTTACCGAGTTTAAAATTTAAATCGGCTTGATAATAAGACAGTTTCTCTTTATAGCGCTCTTGATCGTTTACTTGCTCAAAATAAGCATTTGCCGCATTATAATCATCGCCTTCATAAGCCATAAAACCAATATAATATTTAGCTTGTGGCCCGTACTCTTTGGTTCTTTCAACCCGACTTAAATACTTTTTAGCAACATCATACTGTTTGGTTGAAAATGCCGAGTATCCGTTATTGAAATAAAATTTATTAAGTTCGTTTCTGTTTAAAGCACTATCGTCTACCTTGTCATACCACTTTCTTGCATAGGCATATTTTCCATTGGCAAAATAGTAATCTGCCACATCTACATAGGCCGTATTCCTTTTAGTACTTGTGGGGTAATTTTCCACAAAATCCGTAACCAACTTATCTGCATTTTGTTGATTCAATCTTACCGCACAATTGGCTATATAATAATCGCAATCTGATAACAGAACATCTTCTTTGGCTGTTTTTTTAACCTTAGCAAACAAGGTTTGAGATGCCCTGTATTGCTGATTGTTATATAAAGACAATGCCCGCTGGTAGTCTACTAAATCATTCGTATAAGTGGCAGATTGCTGTGCTAAAACTGGGGTACTAAAACCCACTACTAACAAGAAATAAATTATATTTTTGAAAATCATAAATGATTTGTTTTTAATTTTAAAAAATCAAAGGTAATTCAAACTAAATCTTATAACGCAACAATCCTATTATAATTATAAACAAGGTTATTAAAAATTTAAAAAATAAAACCAAAGAAAAAGCAAACCATAAAAAACTTTTAACGCTTAACTTTTACTTTTAACTTTTAAACAATACTTTTACAACACTTAAAAACGTATTCTAATTTATGTCGACTCCTATTTTACAATTAAAAGATGCCTCTATTTATCAAGGCGACAGTTTGGTGCTCTCCAATGTTAATATTGAAGTTAACAAAGGTGATTTTGTATATTTAATAGGAAAAACAGGCTCTGGAAAAAGTAGTTTAATGAAGATTTTGTATGGTGACTTACCATTGACCCAGGGCGAAGGGCATATTGTAGATTATGATTTGAAAACTTTAAAAGAAAAAGACATTCCGTTTTTAAGACGAAAGCTTGGCATTGTGTTTCAAGATTTTAAATTACTGATTGACAGAACTATAAATAATAACTTACTTTTTGTACTAGAAGCTACTGGCTGGAAAGACAAAAAAGAAATGAATGCCCGAGTAGAAAGCGTGTTAACCAAGGTAGGTATGAAAACCAAGGGTTTTAAATATCCACACGAACTATCGGGAGGCGAACAACAACGTATTGCCATTGCAAGAGCTTTGCTTAACGACCCCGAACTGATCCTTGCCGATGAGCCTACCGGAAACCTTGATCCGCAAACCAGTATAGAGGTTATGGAAGTGCTACAACAGATAAACAAAAACGGCAATACCATTTTAATGGCTACACACGATTACGCTCTTTTAATAAAGTACCCTAGCAAAACGCTTAAGTGTGATGAAAACCAGGTTTATGAGGTGGTGCAGCGTAAAGGTTGATTATGTATCATGCGATAAAAAAAAACATAAAGGCAATCGTTCCTAAAAAAATTCTATTTAAAAATGAGTTGTTTTTTAGATGGTTTTATAGCTTGTTTTATATAGGCAAAAACCAGATGTGCAACATTTGCTCAAAAAAAACAAGAACCTTTATCTCATTGAATAATGAAAGTCTAATTTGCCCGTCTTGCGGAAGTCTATCGCGAAATAGGCGGCTTTGGAGCTTATTGCATTCCAATAACGATTTTACAGGAACTATGCTACATTTCTCACCTTCTCGAAGTATTTATCGTAAATTAAAAATCAAAAAGAACCTTAAATATTTCAGCACGGATTTTGAAAATGAATTTCTAGCTGATTATAAATTTGACATTACCAACATTAACCAAGTAGACAATAAGTTTGATACTATTATTTGTTATCATATCTTAGAGCATATTAAAGAGGACAAAAAAGCCATGGCAGAACTTCACAGGGTTTTAAAACCTAAAGGAACACTTTATATACAAACGCCATTTAAAGCAGGAGATACTTATGAGGATGATGCCATCACCTCACCTGAAGAAAGGTTGAAACATTTTGGGCAACACGACCACGTTAGGATTTATTCAGTGGATGGTTTAAAAAACAGATTAGAACATCATGGTTTTAAAGTATCGGTCAAAACGTATCCTGCACAAAAGGACGATTTTTATTTGGGACTCCAATCTCCCGAAACGATTTTAATAGCTACTAAATAATGCTTTCTGTATTAATACCAACGTACAACTATAACATTACATTGCTGGTAAAAGAACTGCACAAACAATGTACATCATGTGATATCGCGTTTGAAATATTAGTGTATGATGATGGTTCGAAGTCGCCTTTAAATGCAATAAACAAAACAATAAGTTCATTAAAACATACTACTTTTAAAGCATTGCCGTATAACCTTGGAAGAAGCGCCATTAGAAACTTACTAGGTAAAGATGCGCAATACGAATATTTGCTGTTTATCGATGCTGGAACGTTTCCTAAATCAGATGACTTTATAAAAAACTATATAGCTATTGATAAAGAAAAAATAATGTCTGGTGGTATGACATATCTTAAAAAATCACCTAAAAAACCATATAAGTTAAGATGGTTATACACAAAAAAAAGAGAGTTTAAAACGTTATGCTCATCAAATTTTATGATTAAAAAAAAACTTTTTATTATAAACTTATTTGATGAATCCTTAAAAAAGTATGGATATGAAGATGTGCTTTTTTTTGATATTTTATTAGAGAAAAAAATACCAATATTATTTTTTGACAATCCTGTAATTCATAGTGCGGATGATGATGCTTCCACATTTATAGAAAAAACAGATCAAGCTCTTGAAAATTTATTATTTTTGATACATTCGAAAAAACTTAACCCTAGAAAGCAAAAAATCTATAAAGTTTACCGAGTTCTTAAAACATTAAAGTTGGATTATATAACGTATAGATGCTTTACATTAGTAAAACCTTTTCTTCTAAAAAATTTCAATTCATTCTACCCTTCTATAGTGCTTTTCGATTTATATAGAATAGGCTACTTTTGCTCTCTAAAACATAATTAAATGTTTCCTTTTTTTTCTGTTGTAATACCGCTTTATAATAAACAACACTATATTGTAGCTACGCTAAACAGCGTAATAAATCAAACCTTTAAGGATTTCGAAATAATTATAATCAATGATGGGAGTACCGATAATAGTTTGCAAAAAGTAAACGCATTCCAAGATTCACGGATTAGTATTTATAGCCAAAAAAACCAAGGACTTTCTGCGGCTAGAAATGCCGGTATAAAAAAAGTTAAATCTAATTATATTGCACTATTAGATGCTGATGACTTATGGGTTCATGACTATTTAGAATATATGCACTTTATGATTACTAACTATAAAGACGCCTGTATATTTGCCACAAGGAACACGCTGTGGTTCAAAAAAAATCTTCCTGAGTTAAACACTTCAGTAAACTTTAATAGAAATGACATTGCATTGATTTTCAACTATTTTGAGTTAGCCAAAAACCTATTCTCTTATAGTTCAATAGTCTTTCATAAGTCAGTATTTAATACTATTGGTTATTTTGATGAAAATATAAACTTTGGTGAAGAAGAAGACTTTAGCATTAGGTGTTTTTCAAAATATAAATTGGTTTATTCCAAAAAACAAAAAGTCTTTTATCTGCAACATCCAAACCAGATGACGAAGCCTAATAAAATTATAAAACGTGTTATACCTGATTATGAAATAAACTTACAGAACAACACCAACTTATATTTAAAAAAATATATTGATTTTGTTCATTTTAAATGGGTTGTTCTTTTTAAAATGGAAAGAAACTACAATCAAGTTGCTTTATATAAAAACAAAATATTAGTTAAAAATCTAACAGCAATTCAAAAAATAAAATACTATTTACCTACAGATTTGTTTTATATTTCAAAAACCTTTTATAATTGGTTATTTAAAAGGTTTATCCAATGAGTCATTATTTTTTCTTCAGAAAAAACATTTAAATCTTTTTCAAGATTTTCTTTGATACTATTGTAGAAGGCCTCATCCAGTATCAATTTATTTAAAGCATCGGTTAAAGCCTCCTCATTTTGATCTTCTACTAATAACCCATTTTCTCCATGGACTATAATTTCATTAGGACCACTTTTACAATCAAAAGATATAAGGGGTGTTTTTAATGCTAAAGCTTCTATCAGTACCATGGGGAAGCCTTCCGATTTACTAGACATGACCAAAGCTTTTGCTTTTTTAATATAGGTATCAATATTACTTTTAAAACCCTTTAATACAACATGTTCACTTAAATTTAGATCTTGAATTAATTTCGTTAATGATTCATACTGTTCACCTTGTCCAAAAATAAAAAGCTTAATGTTTTTTTCTGGTAATTTGGAGGTTTTATAGCTCTTGATCAAAACATCGAATTGTTTTACCTCCACTAGCCGTCCCACCGCCATAATAAAATCAGACTCACTTTTAAGCTCTTGAGTTGAAGCCCTTCTTAAAGTATAATTATAAATCACTTGATTCTCCATCCTTAAACTTTGGTCTATACGCTTTTTAATAGTTTTGCTTACAGAAACAATCTTCCGGTTTTTAACCAAAGTAAATTTTACAAATTGTGGAAAACGAACTGCTGGAAAGTATAAATCGAGGCAGTAAGAATGCACACAATAAATGACCTTACTTCTATTAAAAATAACTTTAGAAAACAAAAGCTCTTTAATAAAATGATTCCGTACTCTATGGTCTATAACCACATCAAAATTTTGCGTCTTGAAAAACTGTCTGAACTTTAAAAAAGCTTGCAGCGTATTACATTCCTTTTTTACTTTTCCAAAGTTATACAAGGTGCCTTTAAAAGAATAGGCTATGGCATCTATCATCGATACCACGACAACATCATATCCTTTACCAGTTAATGAAATAGACATGTTTGCTGCCATTTTTTCGGCACCCCCAGAATCAAGACTATCTGTTAATAAGCATATGTATTTTTTCATAACGACCTAAAAGTGTTTATCATAATCTAATCCATTTACAACAATTCTTTTTCGCTCTTTATAATTTTTACTAAATATACTTTTATTAAAATCCATATCTTTATATTTCACTCCCAATAAATGTGCTACACTTTCATAGAAGTGGTCTGCCATAAATTTCCTGTTAGATTCATATTCAAAATCATCAGGCAACTCGAAACTATTTGATTTCCAAAACAAAAAAGGGATATTGAACATATTTTTCTTCAAATTAGCCTCAGTTCTTCCAAAAAAATGGCCTTCTCCAAACACATTTTCGCCATGATCTGATAAATAGACTAATGCATTTTTACCCCTTATATTTTTCAAGGTTTCTAACATAGAGTTTACGACAAAATCGTTGTAAAGCACAGCGTTATCATAATGATCAATTATAGTTTGTTTATTTGATGAGCCATCACTTTTAAATTTTTCAAAATTAAGCGGATATCTATTCTGGTAATCAAAATGAGTTCCTATAAGTCTTAAAAAAACAACTTTTTTTCCAGGTTCCTCTAAAACTGCCTTATACATAGGTAGAAGCACTTCATCATAACTCAAAGTATTCACCTCATCTGTAAAATTAAAAAACTTTAAAAAATCAGATTTTGAAGCTATTTCACTTATTCGATTATCAAAATACCCAATAGGTCTTTGGTTTGATAACCAGTAAGTTTTATAACCAGCTCCTTTAAAAACATCGATAATATTTGTTTGCGTTTCACCTGTGTAACCGTTTGATAATGATGTTAAAATTTTAGGAAGCGATTTGGTGGTGATGATGTCTGTCGATATCACATCCTTATAAACATACAGACTATCTTTAAAATTACTCAGACTTGGCGTTGTTTTTCTTGAATAACCATATAACCCCATATGATCCCTTACTGTGGACTCCCCTAATATTATAACCAATGCATCATTATCCTTAATTAATTCCAATTTGTTCTTATCAATTAACTGGTTTAAATTAAAATCATTTTGTAACTGATAATAACCATATAAGCCTCTAACCACATTATGATAAGCATTGTTCTCGATAAGGCCTGTAAACTTTAAAACACCAATAAGCCCTAAGAAACTTAAAATAAGAACACCCCAATATTTTTGTAAATTAAAACACAATCGATTCTTTTCTACAATACTATACCAAAAAACAGCTAAAACGATAAAAATCAAGATAGGAACACTTATATAAGCTCCCCCAAACTCCCTTAACTCTTGAGGGTTCGACTCAATAAGCAAATACATAAAAGAAGATGAAAAATTTGACGAAACAGCTAAATAAGAAGCTGTTTCCAAGACAAAGTAAAGTGTAAAAAGCAGAAATATGGCGTGTCTAAAAAACGGCTTTATAAAGAGCGCCAGAAGCAATATTATGGCAACTGTAAAAAAAACGTCTTCTGCAACATCTCCTATTTCAACAAGATATAAATTACTAAATAATAATATAAACAAGTACTTAAATACAAGTGGAAGACAGAAAACAATGTAGTTTTTAAACATCTGATTTTAAATATTTTGTCCGTTTTAAAAACACAAATAGAGATACGGAAGTTAGATATAATATGGTACTTACCACATAGGCATAAAAGACGCCATAGAGTTGAAAACTATTGATTAAGTAGACACTAAACCCATAAAAAGACAAATAAAGTATCGCATCGGATATAAAATAAGAAATGGTCATTTTTTTTGCATGAAACTGATAAGCCAGTGAGAATGCCACAACCTTAACGAAATCTCCCGTTAATTGCAAATAGAAAAAGTGCTCTATACTTTTAAATTGATCTGTTAAAAACAGTTTTATCAATAGTATTCTAGAAAAATAAATGCCTATAAATAATACCAGCATAAAAGGGATTAAATATTTAAAATAGGTTTTCATTATCTTGTTATACCCCTTAATCGATGTGTTTAAAGCCAATTGGGGTAACAAGTATAAGGTTAACAAAGATGAAAAAAACATCATATAAAAAGTGGACAGTTTATTCATGGCTTCCCATAATCCTGCCGTATGCATATCCAAGCTGGAGATCACCCTATTTCTTATTAACAAGTAACTGAGACTTATTAATATGGTTGAGTAAATTGCCATTACAAGATAAGTAGATATCGATTTTAAAAAACTTAAAGAAATAACTTTGATGTTAAATATGGCTCTTTTTAAAACCAGCCTTATCTCCGTTATAAAAACGCTAGCCCCAAGTGTTAAAACGGGCACCAAAATACTGGCCATTAACGCCCCTTCTAAAGTGTAAAAGTAAATCAACAAAAAAGATGCAATGGCATTTAAAATATTACTTATAGTGATAAGTAACGTGTACGCTTTAAATTTTTGTAATCCATTAAGAATGTAGATAAACAAAAAACTTAAAGAGATAAGCGGTATTAACAAAGCCAAATATCTAAAGACAAAAGCTAACGATTGATCTTTTAGAACCATATCTGCCAATGGACTTGCAAAAACAATCAAGATCAACGCTACAACTAAAGACAAGGTCATACTAAGTGCGATAACCGAGGAAACCACAGTATTTAATCGTTTCTCATCTTGTTTGTTCTCGGCTATATATCTAATAACCCCACTTTCAAAACCACTGGAAGTAATCCCTAAAATACTTTGCAATAAATTTTTAAAATTTCCTACAATAGCATAGCCCGAAGGGCCTAGATATATGGCACTTACTTTAGAAACAGCAAATGAAGTGAAGAGCTTAACAAAAACGACAACACCATTATAAGAAAAGATTTTCAATAACGGATTCTGAAATAGCTTGTTAAACCATGTTTTTAACATCACTCCCGATTCTTATTAACATCTACCCCAAATAGTGAACTTCCAAAAATGAGCAATATAACCGCAAAATACATCAAGTAACTCACAAAATGCCCCATAACCGCCCCTTCTACTCCATACAAATCAATAAAGAAAATACTGGTTAAGTATAAAATAATAACTAAAAATATTTCGGTAACCACATAATGCCAAAACATTTTTTTAGCCAAAAACTGATACGCGATCACTAAGGACAATATCTTAACAAAATCGCCTAAAAGTTGCCAAAAGAATAACGCTTCAACAGGTTGAAATTCACTTGAAAACACAACAGGTACTATAAAAGATTTTAATAAATAAATAATAACCAGACCCATTGCAAAAAAAGGAATTACGGTTTTATAAAAACCAAACACCTCTTTTTTAAATTCTTGTACCGTTTCAATCTCTGTAAAGCGAGGTAAAATATAAAGTGCAATTAAAGCGGTTACCAACATTAAATAGTAATGGGATATTCGAGTCATCGCCTCCCAAAAACCAGCATCTTTATACCCTACATTTTCAATTATATAAGACCGTATGGCCAAGGCCACTAAAGGCAGTATAACGGCCGAAAAAAGCGCCATTACAGAGTAGGTCTTCATGCTTTTTAAATAGCCCCAGCTAATTCTAGACACTTTTATTAATGGTATCAAGCTGCGTCTATTTATAATGCCTATTAAAGTAATTAAAAACATTAAAGCCTCTGCAATTACAACGGAAACTAACGCACCTTCAATTTTATTCTGATAAATAAGAAGTAGAGTAATCGACACCCCTAATATCTGACCAATAATATTGATAATAATCAGGGTTTTATACTTTGAAAAACCATTCATTATTGAAAACGAAAACATATTCAAAGCATAAAAAGGAAGCGCAATAGCAAAAATCCTTATAATATGTGCATAATCGTTATACGTTGGAAAAATAATATCGTTGATAAGCGTAGCTCCAAAATAACAAAAGATAGAAAGTAGAACGGTAGACATAAATCCGACATAAAAAATCGTGGACACTGTCTTACTTAGCTTTACTAAATCGTCCTTAAAGGAGGCTATATGTTTTACAGAGACCTCATATAGGCCAAGTACTGTTATAGCTTGAAAAGCTTTTGTGAAGTTACGCAGGTTACCTATAAGCGCCATACCCTCTGCACCAATTAAAACAGCAATGGCTTTTGATGTTAATAAACCACCAATGATCCGTATTATAACAGCTGCCATTTTTAAGGATGCCAATTTAACCAACACATGGTTATTGATATAATTTAATAGCTTTTTCAATAGTAGAAGTTAATGCTTTTATGCTGAACACTATTTATCATTTTGAAAACCCATCAAATATACACATCATCACACATTTACAAACTATTAAACGCATGAAGATTTTATAATCTTATTAAAATAGATTGCTAAAACATAATCAAGATAGGTATAGGTACAGACCAAAATTGTTTAATTAATAACAAATATGCTTAAAACACAAATAGTAAACCCTAAAAGAGTTTACTATTTGTTATTTTAATAATAATTTATATATTTTAGAAAACCTTTTTATTGGTTCTATAAAAACTCATAAACAAAACCTCTTAATTTGATTTGTTTCGCTTACGTTCTACCTCTGTTAAGTGAATTTTACGTATACGCAAATGTTTTGGTGTCACTTCTACGTATTCATCTTTTTGGATATACTCCAAAGCTTCTTCTAAAGAAAACTTAATAGCAGGTACAATTTTAGCTTTATCATCGGCTCCAGAAGAGCGCACGTTACTTTGCTTTTTCATTTTAGTAATATTGACAGCCATATCATCTTGACGAGAATTCTCGCCAATAACCTGACCCTCATAAATACTTTCACCTGGTTCTATAAAAAACTTACCTCTATCTTGTAGCTTATCTATAGAATAAGGAATGGCTGTACCATTTTCCATAGAAACTAAAGACCCCGATACACGGCCAGGAATATCTCCTTTTAATGGCTGATATTCTTTAAAACGGTGCGCCATAATGGCTTCACCCGCAGTTGCGGTTAATAGTTGATTACGTAAGCCGATAATACCACGAGAAGGAATCATAAACTCGATCACCATACGGTCTCCTTTTGCTTCCATAGAAAGCATTTCACCTTTACGTAAGGTTACAAACTCTACAGCTCTACCCGATACACTTTCTGGAAGATCGATTCTTAATTCTTCTATAGGTTCACATTTAACACCATCAATTTCTTTAATGATTACTTGTGGCTGCCCTATTTGTAATTCATAACCTTCACGACGCATGGTTTCTATTAAAACAGATAAATGCAATACACCACGACCAAAAACCATGAATTTATCTGCACTTCCGGTCTCTCCAACACGAAGTGCTAAGTTTTTTTCCAACTCTTTGGCCAAACGATCTTTAATATGTCGAGATGTTACGAATTTACCATCTTTACCAAAGAAAGGCGAATCATTAATTGTAAACAACATACTCATGGTTGGCTCATCAATAGCTATGGTTTTTAAACCTTCTGGATTTTCCCAATCGGCAACGGTATCACCAATTTCAAAACCTTCCAATCCAACAATCGCACAGATATCACCTGTTTGTATTTCTTCAACTTTTTTACGTCCTACTCCTTCAAAAGTATGAAGTTCTTTTATTTTAGATTTTACAATGCTTCCATCTCTTTTTACTAAGGAAATGTTTTGTCCAACTTTTAGTTCTCCACGCGTTAAACGCCCAATCGCGATACGACCTGTAAAAGAAGAAAAATCTAAAGATGTAATTAGCATTTGGGTAGTACCCTCCTCAATTTTTGGTGCTGGAATATGTTCAATCACCATGTCCAATAAAGGCTCTAGGTTTTGGGTTGGTTTTTTCCAATCTTCACTCATCCAATTGTTTTTCGCAGATCCATAAACGGCTGGAAAATCCAGCTGCCACTCTTCTGCGCCCAACTCAAACATCAAATCAAAAACCTTTTCATGTACTTCCTCTGGTGTACAGTTTTCTTTATCAACTTTATTGATAACAACGCAAGGTTTTAAACCTAAATCAATCGCTTTTTGTAATACAAAACGCGTTTGTGGCATAGGCCCTTCAAAAGCGTCTACTAGTAACAGAACGCCATCTGCCATGTTTAAAACACGCTCTACTTCTCCTCCAAAATCGGCGTGACCAGGGGTATCAATAATATTTATTTTGGTATCCTTATATATAACGGAAACATTCTTTGATGTTATTGTAATGCCTCGTTCACGCTCCAAATCATTATTGTCAAGTATCAAGTCGCCCGTATTCTCGTTTTCACGGAATAAATGACAGTGGTACATAATCTTGTCGACCAAAGTAGTTTTACCGTGATCTACGTGAGCAATAATTGCAATGTTTTTAATATTAGCCATATATGGTGCTTTGTTTTTTAGCGTGCAAATGTACGTATATTTTAAAAAACATAGTTTTTTTTTTATTCTTAAGTTCAATTATAGCCATAATAAACTATTAAACAACACATTAACCGTATTGTTTTCGTTTTATAAATAAAAACAACGTGATACAATTCGGCTTTTCAACATTTAAATAGAAATCGTTATCAAATTTGTTTTTTATTACGTTTAACGGATATCTACACAATGGATTTCTTTATTATTAACAAATTGTTACTAATTATGTGATATTATTTAGAAGATCATTCAGGTATTAAATTCGTAACTTTGCAGCTTAAATTTTCGAACTTATGACGCTTCAGGATATTCCAAAAATAAAACATAGTACTTCCAATAACTTTTTTCTTTTATGTGGTCCTTGCGCCATTGAAGGTGAAGATATGGCCCTTCGAATCGCAGAGAAAGTAATCGGTATCACTAACAAATTAGAAATACCTTTTATATTTAAGGGCAGTTTTAAAAAAGCAAACCGAAGTAGAGTGGATAGTTTCACTGGTATAGGGGATGAAAAAGCTTTAAAAATCCTAAAAAAAGTATCCGATACTTTTGATGTTCCTACTGTTACCGATATCCATGAAATATCGGATGCGGCACTAGCGGCAGAGTATGTTGATGTATTACAAATTCCTGCATTTCTGGTTCGTCAAACCGATTTGGTGGTGGCTGCCGCTAAAACGGGAAAAATAATAAATTTAAAAAAAGGACAGTTTATGAGCCCTGAAGCCATGAAACACGCTGTGCAAAAGGTAAAAGATGCAGGAAATAACAAGGCCTGGATTACCGATAGGGGCACCATGTTTGGCTACCAGGACATGATTGTAGATTTTCGCGGCATCCCTACCATGCGCCAATACGCACCTACAATTTTAGATGTCACGCACTCGTTACAGCAACCTAACCAAAGCATTGGTGTAACTGGTGGCAGACCCGATATGATCGAAACCATTGCTCGTGCCGGTATTGTTAATAACGTGGATGGCCTTTTTATTGAAACCCATTTCGATCCTGCAAATGCTAAAAGTGATGGTGCCAACATGCTACATTTGGATAATTTGGAAAAACTTTTAACAAATTTGGTTGCTATTAGAAAAACCATAATCGCCTTATAGGGCTAACCTTTTCGGTAAACCTGATGTCCTTAAAATGATCTGGCTATAACGTAATAATTCCGTTTTAAAGACATTTAATACTTGTTTAATGAAGATTACTATAGCAAAACAGACCCTGTTTTGTATCACTGTTTTATTAGGCTTACAGAGCTTTGGTCAAGAACAAGAAGCCCTAAAGTACACGGCTTCCAATAAAGGCAAATTTAGTGTTAGTTGGGGTGGAAACAGAGCCTCTTTTTCAAAATCCAATATAGATTTTAAAGGCAGCGACTATAACTTTAGGCTTCTCAACGTAAAGGCCCATGACAAGCCCAAAGGATGGCATATCGATTATATAAACCCAGAAAGGCTTACTATTCCGCAAACCAATTTTAAGATTGGTTATTTCATATCCGATCACTATAAAATAGCCATAGGACTGGACCATATGAAGTATGTGGTAAGCCAATTACAAACCGTTCATATTAATGGAAATATCAATCTTAATGCTACTGATGCTGGAGCTATTTATAATGGAATGTATACTGATGACACCATCTTTATTAATGAAGACTTTCTCCTTTTTGAACATACCGATGGTTTGAATTATGTTTATTTAGATGTGTCGAGATTTGATGATATCTCCTCTATTTTCAATATCCGAAATACAGATAAATTTCAATTAAACCTTACTGAGGGTATTGGTGGCGGCTTTTTACTTCCCAAAACCAACACCACCTTAATGCAAAAAGATAGGTATGATGAATTTCATCTATCGGGTTACGGCGTGTCTTTGAATGCGGGTTTGAATCTTACTTTTTTTAAACACTTTTTTATGCAGCTCAATATGAAGGGCGGTTTTATTAACATGCCTAACATAAAAACCACAAACAGTAAGGCTGATAGTGCTTCACAGCATTTCTTCTTTTTAGAAAGAGTGATAGAATTTGGTGGTATTTTTAACATATAAAGAGTACGTGACCACTACAAGCCCCCAACACTTAACCGGTTTTAATCCATAATTAAAAGGTTAAAAGAAACTCGTAAAACACATTCGTATAGCAGGGCTACCTCCCTAATAATCGAATTTTAGTAATACTAGAAATCAGACGTTAACTCTACAGGCTTTAGGCGTATCCTTGTAGAATCGTTTAAATGCCGCACTAAAATGTGTTGCGTTTTTATACCCTACAGCTTCTGCTATTTGATAAATAGGCCAATCTGTATGTTGTAACAAGTATTTGGCCTTCTCCATTTTTTCTGAATAATAGTACTGATTTACCGTACAGTTGAATAGGCGTTTAAACTCTAATTTTAAAATATACTCACTTAACCCTATTTTTTCTGCCAATTCATGTTGTGAGTAATTTTTATCTAAATTGTCTTTTAAAAATTGCTTTAAATGATATAACTTTTTTATAGGTTTCGAAATGGAAAGCCTCATATTACTTAGAGGTGGCTTTTTATAGTTCTCCAATTGCATCGCAACAATCTCCAATACCTTGGCTTCTAAAAAAAGACGTTGTAC
This sequence comes from Mariniflexile ostreae, assembly GCF_042427585.1. Classification (NCBI taxonomy): domain Bacteria; kingdom Pseudomonadati; phylum Bacteroidota; class Flavobacteriia; order Flavobacteriales; family Flavobacteriaceae; genus Mariniflexile; species Mariniflexile ostreae. The sequence goes on from NZ_JBHMFC010000103.1 coordinate 164,418, forward strand.
CAAACCTTTTCCATAATCTAATTCCAAAGCACCAACTACAGGAAACATCGTATCCCCTATGGGCAAAATAAGATTTTGATCTGTTAGCTTTTTAAATGATGCCGCTTCGTTTAAACCATATTTTTTTAAAAAATCGCTGGTAATAATAAGATTAACCTCCTTAAAAGCTGTATTTCCATAAATTTTAAGTACACTATCAAAGGCTTCGATATAAGCCATAAAAGAGTCGCTTTCTTCATAAGCAACCTCTTCGCTTGTATTATGAAACTTAATAAGCATTTCACCTTTAAGCATAAAAGACAAATACAATGCTTGAATAGTTAAAGCTTTATGAAAAATAAAATTTTGATGAAAAATAAAATCATTAACGGTAATCATAACGCCATCCAAATAAAACGTTGTAATCGTTCCTTTACCGTACTCGGGAAGCACCTGATAATCAACTTTTATTAATCCACAATGCTCACAACGCCTTACTTCCCTACTTAAATACAATTCTAAACTCAGGTTTTTTTTTCTTAAATCGACCTCTTTAAAACTTTCTATTTCACGTCTTTTATTTTCCAAATCACGTCATTATTTATTGTAAAACAGAGACTACTTTTGCAGTTATATTTATTTAGACCAATTACAAATAACAAAACAATGATAAAAAAATTAATTATCCTAACAACCATTCTCTTTTTTTCGTCTTTCATGTTCGGACAAAAAGGGGCACTTAAGGGTAATGTGATTTCCAGCCAAGGAACGCCTTTAGAATTTGTAAACGTTTCTTTAAAAAACACGGCGCATGGCAGTTTTACAAATAGCTCGGGACATTACATTTTAAAAAACATAAAGCCCAACACCTACCTTCTTCATGTGTCTTATGTGGGTTACAAAACTCAAGAAATTTCAATAAGCATACAGAACAATGAAACTATAAACATACCAACCATAACGTTATGGGAAGACGAAGCACAGCTGGAAGAGGTTCTGGTTAATGGCTCCAGACTTAATAAATACACACAACGACAGCCCTCTACCTTTTTGCGTTTAAAAACCGAACTTGTTAAATTGCCCCAAAACATCCAGGTTATTAGCAGGGACCTATTAATAGACCAACAGGTAACGAATATTATGGATGGTGCCATTCGCAATGTAAGTGGCGTTACCATGCTAGAACATTGGGGGCATTTTGCACGGGTAAACATGCGAGGTTTTAGGTTACCTGCCTTTAAAAATGGTGTAAATGTACAGGATGCCTGGGGGCCACTTTCTGAAGATATGAATACCGTAGAGCGTATTGAATTTGTAAAAGGGCCTGCTGGCTTTATGATGTCTGCTGGCGAACCTGGTGGTTTCTACAATGTGGTTACTAAAAAACCAACGGACCATAAAGTGGCCCAAGTATCTCTCGCTGGTGGTAGTTTCGATTCTTATCGCGGTACCGTAGACCTAGGGGGGAAATTAACAGATAACGGGAAGCTATTATATCGTTTTAATGGCATGTACCAAACGGCAGACACCCATAGAAGGAATGAGGTGGGCGAGCGCTATGGCATTGCTCCTGCCCTAACTTATATGGTTTCAGATAAAACTGCCATAACAACAGAGCTTAATATACAACAAGCCGAAAGTTATTTGGGTAGCGCCTATGTATTTGCTCCAACCGAAGGCGGTTATGGAAGCTTAGATCGTGATTTCAAATATACAGACACCAATTATCCTGCAACCGACATACAAGAACTCACCTTATTCACCAATTTAAAACATGATTTTTCGGAGAACTGGGGCTTTGAAACCCAATTCGCATATTTAAGATATGAACAAGAAGGGAACTCGATATGGCTTCAGGATATTGCAGATAATGGCGACGCCCATCGGTACATAAGCGTTTGGGATGCATTGTCTCTAGGACAATATTTTCAAACCTACGTATTCGGAAACTTTCAAACCTTAGGTATTAGCCATAAGATTTTAGGTGGATTTGATTACAGCCAAAAAGAGTATTGGGCCGATTTTAATCAATCTGTAGCGATAGACACGCTAGAGCCCTTTAATATCTTTAATCCCGTTTATGGCCAAACCGAGACCCCAGTATTCGACCGTTCTAGCGATGTAAAAAGCAGAGCAAACGTTTACAATAGAGGCTTTACCGTTAGGGCGTTTTATGCTCAAGATGAAATAGGTGTTATGCAAAACAAGATTAGACTAACACTTGCTGCCAGACACACCGAACTGGCTACTATTGGCAAAACGACAACCGACAAAAAATTTACACCAAGATTTGGTTTAAGTGCCGATATTCTTCCAAATTTAACCGCTTATGCCTTGTACGACCAATCGTTTTTAGGACAAACAGGACTTAGCGAATCTGGAGCCTATTTTGACCCTGTTGAAGCCCATGATGTGGAAGGTGGTATTAAAACAGCCTTATTGGATGGTCGATTAAAAACAGCGTTAGGCGTGTATCAAATTACCAAAGAAAATGTATTGGTAACCGATCCGGCAAACACGAATTTCTCTATTCAACTGGGGGAAATACAGTCCAAAGGGATTGAGTTTGATTTACAAGGAGAAATCACACCTCAATTAAACGTTGTATTCAACTATGCGAACACCACTGTAGAAATTACAAAAGACACCAACCCTGCAAATATTGGAAAAAAAATAGCAGGCCATGCCAAACATCTTACAAACGGTTGGCTAAACTACAAGATCCCCAACAGCTCCAAATTAAAAGGTTTTGGCGCTTCTATAGGTTATCAGTATCAAATAGATCGCTCTGCGTGGTCTTGGGGGGCAGACAACCAAACCGATTTACCAGATTACTTTAGGTTGGATGGCGGACTCTCTTGGAGAAACGACACGCTTCGTATTCAACTAAACGTGAACAACATTCTTGACGAATACCTGTACTCAGGCTCAAATTATGGTAGCTATATATACTGGCAATCCGAGCCTGGCATCAATGGTCGGGTTACAATGACCTACACTTTTTAAAAACATAACAAGTCGTTTAATAAGACCATATTCTGTTTTATTTAGTTTTGGCAGTCCTCTTGTAATAGAGAGGGCTGTTTTTTATCAATTTAAACACAAAAAAAATGAAAAAAACCATCTTAACACTCGTATTTACCATTTGTGCAACCGTTCAATCCTTTGCTCATTATTTATGGATCGAAACAAAGCCAGTAGGCACAATAGGCTTAGAACATCATGTAAACATTTATTTTGGAGAATATACCTATGGCGCTATAGAACAAGTACAGGGTGAAGCGTTCCCCAAAGTAAAAAACTTTAAGCTTTGGCTTATTGATAGCAAAGGAAATAAAACGGCACTAGAAACACAGGCAAAAGCAGATTATTATGTGGCAACATTCACCCCAAAAACTAACGGCACTTACACCATTGCCTTAAATAACGATGCCATTGATGTGATCGATTATACCAAATATGATTTTGGTATTTTTAAAACTCACTATCATGCTACTACAAAGGTACAAGTTGGAAAACCACTAAATGAAACCGCTGCTATAAACGCCGATGGCCTTCTCGTGAAAGAAATCTCTAGAAATAAAGAAGGGATAAACCTTCAGGTGTTATACAAAAACGAACCACTTGCCGAAAACGAATTGAAGGTTTTTGTATCTGATCTATGGACCAAAACATTAAAAACCGATCACAACGGCATGGTAGCTTTCCTGTTGCCATGGGAAACCAAATACATTATAGAAACCACTATTAAAGAAGACGTTCCAGGCATATATAAAGACGAGCCTTATGAGTTTATTTGGCACTGTGCAACCTACTCTATTTTATAGTTGTATGATTTCAATAACATTTTTAATACTTTTTATGGCGTTTTATGTGGCGTATTGTAGTTCTAAAAAAACGGTTACCTATAGCCACTTTGGTTTTGAAACTTGGACAGACAAGCATCCTGAAAAAGGAAAAAAACTAGCCTTAAGCTTATTCCTTATCACTATAGTACTCAGTTACATCACGTTTGGTTTTGGTGCTGGTCTTCTCGTGTTTTTCATATACTTAATGACCCTTGGAAGCTTAATCGTAATTTTAAATCCATTAAAACTATTAAAGCCAACCCCTTTAGGTATTTTATTTGTGTTGGTAGTTTATATAGAGGTTTTCATTTTTTAAAAATCAAACAAGATGCCTGCTAACCCAAAATATTTAACCTCTACTAATCAACGTTTTGCTAAGATATCTGCGGGTTTCTTGGGGGGCTTTTTAGTAAGCTTAACTAGTCATATGGCATTATCGTATTGGGTAAACCATATTTATGTTATCATTACGGCAACATTTACAGGTTTTATACTTTGGGCCGTTTTAATGATTGTAGCTTTTTTGGCAAAAGATGGATGGCGAATTTGGGCTATTTACCTAGGCTTAAGCCTTTTGTTTTCAATTTTTATCTATTTCAGTAAAATGTATCATCCTATACCGCTTTAATCATGAAAAACAGAACGTACAACATCCTTTTTCACACCCACACCGTTAGTGGTATTGTTATAAGTGTTGCACTTTATGTGATTTTTTTTGCTGGTTCGTTTTCGTTTTTTAGAGATGAGATCGTAAACTGGGAACGCAACGAATCTGTTGCCGTTACCGATGCTATCCAAATGGATTTTAATACCGCTTTAGATTCATTACATACCCAATACATTTTATATGGTAGAGATATTGAAATCAAAAAGAACTATCAAGAACGCCGTGTGGGCATAACTATAAGTGCTTCAAAAGACAGCCTTGCACAAGATGGTGCTAAAACTTCTAAGTTTTTCTATTTAGATACGGAAAATTATGCGCAACAGTCCTACTCAGACTCCTATTCTTTAGGTGAATTTTTATACCGATTGCATTTTTTCGCACAAATCCCCTACCCTGTCGGCTATTATTTATCAGGTTTGGTGGCCTTCTTTTTTCTATTTGCGATTATGACAGGGGTTTTGGTCCATTGGAAAAAAATTGTATCCAACTTTTTTATTTTTCGTCCGTTTACAAAGTTAAAAACACTCTGGACCGATGCCCATACCGCACTGGGTATGCTGGGGTTGCCTTTTCAGTTTGTGTATGCCGTAACAGGCGCCTTTTTTATGATAAACCTATTGTTCGTAGGACCAAACATCTTAATTTTATATGATGGCAATAAAGCTAAATTTTATGACGACCTAGAATATAGCCACCCCAACTACAAACTAGATTCCAGCCCATTAACCACATATTTTAATGCCAATGCTTATGTTGAAAAAACCAAAGTCCTTTGGGACGATTTTAAAGTCACAGAGATGCATGTTTTTAACTACGGAGATGCCAATATGCATGTTTCGATTAGCGGACATGTAGCATATAAAAATAAGTTTACAGGTGTTGGCGAAGCTATCTATAAAGTGGCTACTGGGGCATTAGTGTTCCAGAAAGACCCTATTCAAAATACTTCCTATTTAGATGTTGTAAAAAACACGCTTTACCGCTTACATTTTGGAGATTATGGCGGCTATCCTTTAAAAATAATCAGTTTTTTACTGGGCCTCATCTCCTGTTTTGTTATTCTATCTGGCGTTATGATTTGGCTCGTGGCCCGCGATAAAAAAAACATGCCCGAAAAGAAAAGACGTTTTAACCAAAGGGTCGTTCGTGTATATTTAGCTATCTGTTTAAGCATGTATCCCATTACAGCTGCTGCATTTATTGCTGTAAAAGTGTTACAGCCCGTAAGCCAATCTTTTATTTATCGGTTTTATTTTATAGGATGGTTATGCCTTTCTATCTTTTTTACCATAAAAAAAGACTTGAACTTTATAAATAAGTACACCCTGCTCTCTGGTAGTATTTTAGGTATATTGGTACCCATTGCTAATGGATGGACTACTAACAACTGGATTTGGAACGCGTTTCTAAATACGCAATTTCAAATCTTTTTTATAGATGCTTTTTGGTTGGTATTCGCAATAACCACTTTATGTGTTTATTTTAAATTAAACAAAAAAACAGAAGTACGAAAACAGCTATAAATAGCATTAAAAACACTGCAATCTCTATATTCCTTCATCATTTAAGCCCCCTGCTTTTAACTTCTCAAATTAGATAAGCTGTAAAGGCATTACAGGTTTAATACTTTCTATGTTCTTAATAGTATTGTGCTTTAATCATGCTTTTATAGTTTGCACCATGTTCCAGATAAATAAAATTTTATCGTTTATGATGATGCAGAGTTAAAATAAATTTATTTACTTTGCATTTCAAAGTACTTTAATATGGATGCAAAAGATTATTTAAAAGACATCAATGAGATTAAAACGCTCATGAACAAATCTTCCCGCTTTATTTCATTAAGTGGGTTATCAGGAATATTAGCGGGTACTTATGCCTTAATAGGTGCAGCTGTAGTTTACTGGCTTGTAAACACTTATAGCAATGGTACTTTAATTTTAGACGGACGCATATTTAGGCTCGTCATGCTGGTTTTAGCAGGTGTTGCTTTGTTAAGTATTTTAACAGCTGTTACTTTAACCATCCAAAAAGCAAATAAAAATGGCATGAAAATGTGGGACAGCACATCTAAACGCCTAATCATCAATTTTTTAATCCCTTTGGTAGCTGGCGGCCTCTATATTTTAATTATTTTAAGCCATGGTAAGTATGGGCAAACTGGGGGTTTAATGCTTGTTTTTTATGGTCTAGCATTAATAAATGCTTCTAAATACAGTATAGGCGATATACGGTATTTAGGGTGTATTGAAATTACTCTAGGGCTAATCGCTACTCTACTTCCAGGATACGGGTTTTGGCTTTGGGTTTTAGGTTTTGGTATTATGCACATTATTTACGGCACTTGGATGCATTTTAAGTACGATGTTAAAAACTAGGCTATCGCAAAACCACTTATAACCAAAAAAAATATTAATGACTACTTACATTTAAAAATTGGGCATTTTAACTAATATAAATAAAGCATTCGATCATCGCATTAGACTAGGTATCATGTCTATTCTAATGGTAAATGAATATGCCGATTTTAATATGCTTAAAGACTTATTAGGAGCCACAGATGGCAATTTGGCAAGCCATACTAAAGCACTGGAAAATGTCGCATATATTAAAGTTGAAAAACAATTTATTGGACGAAAGCCCAACACACGCTATAGCACCACAACATTAGGAGAACTGGAATTTAAAAAGCATATCGAAGCCCTGGAAAAATTAATTAACAAACACTAATTTGGGTTCCTCCCGATAATTATCGAGAGACCTCGAAACCACAATAAATCTTTTTCATCCATCTACTTTGAAAAACAAAGTACTTTACAAAAAAAACACACATGGACATACAGCACAAACCACAGACAAACAAATTCTCAAACTGGTTAAAAACCTCTATCACAGCCCGTATGCTTATGGTAGGCTTTTTAGCAATCATCTTACTCATTCCGCTATCGTATATCAACAGGTTAATAAAAGAACGTACTTACAGACAAACCGATGTTGCCAATGAAATTAACGAAAAATGGGGCAACCACGTACTCGTTTACGGCCCCATATTAAAAATTCCGTATAAAACATATCTCGAAACCAAAACCTACAATGAAAAAACAAAAACTTATTTTACCCAAACAGAAACCCAAATTGCACATGCCTACATTTTCCCAGAACTGCTTCAGGCTCATGTAAACGTAAATTCAAAAACTTTAAATCGAGGTAATTTCGAATCTGCTGTTTTTTCAACTATCATGGATTTTTCCGGACATTATATCCCAACAGATTTAAGCGCAAAAGGAATCAAGCACCAAGATATGCTTTGGGACCAGACCACTGTTATTATTAAAACCTCCAATATAAAAGGCATTAAAAGCCATTTGGTTTTAATGCTTAATAACAACCATTATGCATTTCAAACCAACTTTAACGAGTCCAATACCAGCAATGATTATCTGGATGTGCTAGAAACTAGCTTTATAAAAACCGAAGACCTTTCAGCCCACAAAAATGCAGCATTCAACATATCTATCGCTTTTAACGGTAGCCAACAAATAGAACTCATCCCCATAGGAAAAACCACCACCATGCATATGGCATCCAATTGGGCAGACCCAAGCTTTATGGGCAATTATTTACCCAATGATGATACCAAAACCATATCTAAAGACGGTTTTAAAGCCGACTGGAAAATCCTGCATGTTAACCGCGCCTTTTCTCAACAGCATTTAAATACCGTACCCAACCTTAAGCCCTTTGCTTTTGGAACAAAATTTATGGTAATGGTAGACGAGTATCAAAAAAGTGAACGTTCTGCAAAATATGGTTTCTTGGTAATTGCCCTAACCTTTTTAATATTTTTCCTAATCCAAACCCTTAGCAAAATAAACATCCACCCCTTTCAATATTTAATGATTGGAGTGGCCCTTACCATGTTTTACACCCTTTTAGTTTCCATTTCAGAACACAGCAACTTTCTAAAAGCCTATCTCATTGCCAGCGTTTCGGTAATTACGCTCATCACCCTGTATTCTAAATCCATACTAAAAACTTTTAAGTTCCCCTTATTTATAGGTGCATCACTCTCGGCACTCTACACTTTTATTTATGTTATTATTCAATTAGAAAACTATGCCCTATTAGTAGGCAGCATCGGTCTGTTTTTAATACTCGCACTCGTTATGTACGTTTCCCGAAAAATAGATTGGAACAACGGATAGTTTAAAAAACGAAATATCTTGGGCGTTACCCCGAAAAGGGGTCGCGCTTTCCGTTCCAATCTTTTGTCGAAAAAACAAAAGGATTTCCCCTTCAATCGCTAACGCAAAACGTCGCCAAAACATAATAAAATTATGACATTAAAATTCAATAAAACATACGCCTTAATAACCCTAATGCTTTTTACAACCGAAATCCTTATCGCCCTCTATTTAAAAAGCAGTTTTATAAGGCACACCTTTGGCGATTTTCTAGTGGTAATTCTTATTTATGGCTTCTTTAAAAGCTTTGTAAAGGGCAACTCCTTTAAACTAGGACTTTCTGTTTTGATCTTCGCCTACATAATAGAATTTTTACAACTTGCAAAACTAGTAACGATTTTAAATATGCAGAACAATCGCTTTATAACACTTTTGCTTGGCAATACCTTTAGCACAGCCGATCTAATGGCCTACACCCTCGGGATAATGGCCACTTTAAGTCTTGAATATAAATATAACAAGCCAAACGTCCTGTAAAGTCCATTCTGTTTATAGAATTCAAAAAAAAACATTTCGCAACAGATGGGTATGGATTAGAATAAGAGAGAAAGAGAGGTTCCTACATACAAGTTGTCGCGCCCAATTTGAACGGGCTCTAGAGGTGTTTTAAAACCATCCCTAATTACGTATAATATATACGGCGCTTTTTCACAGCAGGACTCCGTAATTGTTTACACAATCCATTCTTTTTAAAAACAGGGTATCAAACCTCAACCTTCCGATTCTTTTCTTGTATTTTCCGAACAATCGAAGTGGTTCTATTTCTAGACAGCACACGAGGTAATCCTGCTAAAATCTTATTAAAAACCCCCGGAATGGCAACGGTTTTTCCTTTATTCATAGCATTATAACCATACATGGCTACTTTTTTGGCACAAGCCATGTTAAACCCTATTTTATTCTTGGCACAGCCTTCCGAAACGACTTGTTGAAATGATGTTTTTGTAGGCCCTGGACATAATACGGTTGCCGTAACCCCCGTGCCGATCAACTCATTTGATAGCGCTTGAGAAAAAGAAAGCATATACGCTTTTGTGGCGTAATATATGGACATTAAAGGCCCAGGCTGAAATGCAGCCAAAGAGGACATATTCAATATTTTACCACAATTACGCTTCAACATACCTTTAAGAATCAGTTTTGTTAAGTGTGTAGTGGTTATCACATGTAGTTGCAACATCTCCATTTCGCGTTCCCAATCTGTTTTATAAAACTTACCAAAAAGTCCGAAACCAGCATTGTTAATCAACACATCTATAGGAATATCTTTAATTTCATGATATACTTTCTCGGCAGCTTGGGGCACACTAAGGTTCTGTTCTATTAAAGTTATGGTTGGACTAGCACATTTTAAAATCTCACATTTTGCCAATTCTAAACTAGCGGTATCCAAATCGATTAAAATAAGATTATAGTGATCCTTTGCCAATAAAAGTGATAATTCAAAACCTAAGCCTGAGGCAGCTCCAGTTACTACGGCCGTTTTACACATTAACTAGATGTTTTAAAATAACTAGTGCACTAGTGGTTAAAAAACAGTCTTTAGAAGACTGAAAACATATTAAATATTCGATATATATTATTTTTATGGTTAATCTATAAGTTTGCAAAATACCATCTTTTTAATTATTTAAAAAAAATACATCTGTTTTTCTATGTTTATATTTAATAAAACTGTCTAATAATTTCTACAAAAGAATTTATTCTTTTCAAACGTAAAGCTTTAACACATTAAATATCAAACCAATACTCCATACAAAACAGAATATCACTTTTATTTAGATCGATAAGGTATTTTTCGGTTTTTTGTTTTTTTTTATATAACTTTGTACATTACCATTTAATTAATGGGGTCGACTGGTTTTGACAGCGAGATTAATTGAACGGTAAGCACGTCGTGTAATGACTTTGAGACACGTAAAAGGCTAGGTCAAACTTTTAAACGGCGAGAATAACTACGCTTTAGCTGCATAATCTGAATTTACAGTAAGATTAGCCTAGGTACACAAGGTGTACAAGCTTTATGTCTCCGGAAAGCCTTGATTGACGGCGTTCCATTTTGAGGCATCGTAAATGTCAATATAGTTTAAGCAGTGCTTTGATGCTTTTACGAAACTAAAGAAGCTAAGCTAAAAGTAGGTTGTCTTTAACCAGCTTTTAGTCGAAAACCCAAGAAAAGAATACACGTGTAGAAAGCCCTTTGGTTACTTGTTTGGACGAGAGTTCGATTCTCTCCGACTCCACTTTCATAAACCGTAAACGCTTAATTAATAAATGTTTACGGTTTTTTAGTTCATGGAATTGAACACAAAATGAACACAAAGGAAAATCAAGGTCACTTTTGTGAGTTTTTTCTACTTCTCAAACAGACTACAAAGCTCGTTAAATAAAAAAGACACTTATAAAAAGTGTCCTTAATCTGATTATAAATCTTACTATGCGAGTAAACATAAATAAAATATAGAATCATCGAATTTAAAATAACCTAATCAAGATAAGCATTATTTTATTCATCCCTTTATAATCTGTTCAAGAGAATAACCTACTCCAAAAACCTTTTTTATTTTCGATTTTCTTTTTTATTAGATAATCATCTTTATAAATAAGATCGTCATTCTCATCTCTCCTAGGTCTTATACTATAAAAGCATAAACAACCAACCTCGCTAGTACATTTATCATAAGGTATAATAGAGTTTTCCAAGGCTTCTTTTATAGAAATAAGTTTCCCATCTACCTCGTCCCCGAACTTGCAATCAATAGCTTTACAATAAATTGCAACATCCATGTGAAAAGTATTATCTTTAAAACTCTGATTTTCTTTTTTTATGTAGTTCTCATTATAAAGTTTTTGTAAATGACCAGCGGGTTTGCTTTTATACTTTCTTAGAAATATTGACATTTTACTGTAAATCTTCATATTTCTATCGTAATAACCTTCTAAGTTTTTAGCTTTTGATTGTTTAAGGTTTTCGTCTATAAGTAAATTAAAAATACTCCATAGGTAACTTTCAACATCATTTTTATCTTTATTTACCCAATTATTAACATAGTTTTCTCGAATGTTTTTTTCATCCATTCCAAATGTTTCCAAAAAAGGCAAATAGTTTTTTATTAGCCATTCTATTGATCTTTTGCGTGCCATTATGAAGGTGTTTTAAATCACTTTAAAATATAGACAAATTTTCTGATTGAGCTCTTTGTTGATGCGTTTATTATTTTCAACTAATCATCGCAAAATACGATTATCAACTTATTCGTTTTGGCTCATATCATTTTACTTTAAAAACCTATTCCATATTTCTCCATAACTTGAATGAAAATTTCGTTTCGCTTATGGTCGTATCGGTTCATTCTGAATTTTAAAAGATTAAGTTTTTCAAGCTCCTTTGTTGGTTTTCCATTGTAGTATCTCTTTTTATTCTTTTGGTATAGTTCATCTTCCAAGGCTTCTACTTTCTTTTTAGTACTAAAATACATCGTGTTGTTATAGTCTATTTTTGAGCTTATCTGTGAATTGTAATATAGTCGTAATCCATAGCGTTCTAAATACCAATCCCTATGTAAGTATTTATGATGTCGGTATGCCGAATAAAGAACTTTTGCACGCTTTCCGCTTTCAGGACAAACAAAATATAAAATTTCCCCTTTGCCTAAATTACTGGGAATGGTTACCATTTCAATTCTATAATCATAATCTGTGTTTACGCCTTGCCGATCCGTGACTGTGTATTTCAATCGAAAATACTTTTCTTCTTTTGTGTGAATAGCTTCAAATCCTGCGGTGCTTCCACATGTCCAGCTCAATTGTCCTGAGCATTTGGTGTTTTCTTTTAAATATCCTTTTTTCAACATCCATCTAATATCAATTTTTCTGCATTCCTGTGTAGTGAATGCACCCGTACTTTCTCTTCCCATTTTATTCTGTTTTTTTAAAAATAACCTTAATCACTAAGGGAACACGCCTATTTCTGAACTATTGTTTAACCTATACGCGCGTACGCGTTGTGATTGTAAAAAAATCTTGCTTTGTTTACTTTTTATCCCTCGCGCGCGTATTGGTTCGTTTTTTAAGCATCAAAATCAAATTGAGGGAACACGATAACACTCTTTACCTTTATTTCTTGCACTTCTTTTTGGTTCTCATCCAGCTTATTAAATTTCAAATACTCTTGAAAGAATTGATCCCCTCTAAAATGCGCTTCCTCAATATCAATATTAAATGCACTATGCTCTAAAGAGGTTTCAAAGTCTTTTATTGTAGGCGTATTTGCTTTAATTTCTGTTTGTGGTTTTGTCAGATACATTTTATCAAATACCGTTGCACCTCGTTTTGTGGTCTTGTATTCATTTCCTGTAATTTGTTGGCTTAAATATGTTTTCTCTTTTTGGATCGTATCTAAATTTTGTTTTAAATCTAAAGTTATTTCAATTCCTGTAACCTCACTAAGTATAAACAGATACTGTTTTGCTATCTGCCAATTATTTACAAAGCGGTTTATCTTTAATATTTCCCTTTCATAAACTTTAATTTTCCTTTGAATTAACCGTGTTGTATTTGTGAATTTATGAGGCTCAACAAGATAACGCGCACCCTCTTTATAAGTAATACTATAAAGAGCCTGTTCGCTAACTGTGTGAGCCTTTGGTTTTCGAGTACGACCTGTACATAACTCGTTAAATCTTAAGGTTATGCACCTTGCCAGCTCATCTGTACCCTCGCTTTGTCTAACTTTAAAGTCAATAAAGGAATAATCACTTTGTGCAATTCTATTTTCTAACAAATAAAACAGGCTGTTTAATCGGTTTTTCTTATTTACTATACCTTTTGCCGTGTTGTATGCAATTAAGAAATCTAAATCACGTCTAAATTTTAGCCTCTCTGTAAGCTCAAAATCCCTCTGTTTGTAGATAATGTCATGAATTACATGAAGTTGACTTGAAAGCTCTCTAAATAAGAAACGGACGTTAAATATTATATTGCTGTTTTGTCTAATGTGATTAAGTATAAGAAATAACTGTTTATTGGAAATTGGTTTTTTATTGAGGAAACAAAGTGTTGAGGTCATCATTTTGCATTGATAAATAAACATATTATAATCATAGTGTTTCCCCATGTCAAAATCTGCTGAAATATACTCGTACTTATGCGCGTAAAAACGAAATCCGTTTGCTTCTCCAATTGCTTTTGGCTTAGTTGAAATCTGTTTTCTGATGAGGTTTTTATATTCCTCATTGGATGCACTTGGTAGGCTTGAAGTATAAGCGTACCTCATCGGCTTTCTGCTATAACCGTATGATGTGGTATAAATTGGTTTGTTTAATGCTTTATAACCGAAAACGCACTTCTCATCAAATACAAATTGAAACGGTTTTGTCTTTTTATCTATAAATAAAATTGCATCGTGTAGCCTTGTACCGTTCAAATATGGGTGGATGTATAAAAATTTATCAATGTATTGTTTCTCATACTTGCACATAAAATCAATAAATGCAAAGTCTTTGGAATGCGTTATAGTTGTTATAATATCACATTCATTCACAGAGTAACCACAGGTTAAAAGGAAATCTTTTGTTTCTTCTACGGTCTTATACTTACCACTATTGCACCATGTATTAAACAAAATTTTTGCTTCGGTTCTGGTTATATTATGGTTCTTTTCAAGATTGGAATAAACGTCTTTGCCTTTGTCGGCATTTATTACGAAATCAATAAATGAGGGAAACGCACTTTTTATGTCAGCTTCTACAACTTTGAACGGTGTTAATGGTCTTAACATTCTCGAACACTTAACTAATGGGTTGTATTCTCGAAATCTCGTTTCGCTTGTCTTGAAATTAGCATCTGAAACCTTTAATTCCTTTACCACTAAAAACAATATAAGATAATACCATTGATTAACCATTGCGTAACCGTACACGCCTTTTATATTGCTCTCATCTACATCATTGTACTTTTTGTTCAAGTAACCTAAATCATGCCTGTAATCCTTTTCAGGTAGTTTGTTTCGTGTCTTTGCATAATGGTTTACATATTCAATATGTTGATGACTGCCAAAGTGGTCTGAATTAAAAAACCATGCACATTGAATAATTAGATAACACGCTTTAAATAATGCCGTATCTCTTAATTTTTGGCACGTTGTATCTATTTCATGTATTGCCGTGTATGATGTATGATTACACGCATCAAAATAGCCTTTGACTGAATTTATGGAATAGTCAGCATCTTTAATTTGCGCGTGCTTTGGAAATACACATTCAAAAAAATAAGCCATTGCCAATAAAGTCAATTCTGATAAATCAACGCCTTTAGCTTCTTTGTCATCGCCTTGAATGTTCTCCAATGCTTTTTGAAAATTAATTTCTGTTGCATCTGAAATACGGTTTTGAATGTCAGTTTTTAAATTGCTGTCATTAAAAAAGTCAAGTTTGACGTGATGAGAAATAAAGGCTTGCGGTGAAGCCTTTACACTCATTCTAACAGTTTGTTATATTGGTCTGGATTGGTAGATAAAAACCTTGCTTTATGTCCTGTAAATGGGCAAATACCTTTTTTAATAGATGACATTAAACGACCGTCCTTTTCTAATTTTCGTTTTCGTCTTGTGCCAGCTTCAACAGGAATTTTTAAAGCTTCGCATATTGTTTTATTCGTTGTAGTGAAATAGAATAAACCAATTTTATAAAGATCGTGCTGTGGGTGCTTTCTTTTAAGTTGTAAAAGTGACAAACCTGTCTTTTGTTCAATGGTCTGAACTATGTGATTAAGTAAGATTTGTTTATCTTTAGCCTTTATACTATTGTTCAAAAAGCTATTAGGACTGTTGGAATTTGTACCTCTCACAGTCCTATTTTTTTAAAGGAATTAAACACTCTAATAATTCCGTTCTTTTGTAGTATCTACGTGATCCGATACCGTACGCCTTAACTTTGCCTTTATTAGTCCATGCCCACAAAGTACTGCTGTCAATAGATAGGAATTTACACGTTTCCTCACGTGTTAAAAGATCGTCATTAGCTTGCTCGCTGTTGAGGTTCTTTTTTAGTTCTTGAAGTTGGATTTTTACTCCCTGTGTAATTAGGTCAACTAATTGTTCTGGCGTTGTTTGGATAAATTGCACTGTGCTCATCGCTAAAGTATTATTGTTATTAATACTCGCAATAACCGCCGACAAAGTACTGCCTTAAAAGAGGTGAAAAACGTGTTAAACGTGTTTTTTGCGTGTTCTACAATCTATTTCAAACTATTTTCAAAATTTTGTCTGTGATCGTTCAAAGTTGGATACACTTTATCCGTATAATTTGAATGCTGTTTATCAAAATTCTTTATTTCAATGCTGTGATATTTAAATATAAAATCTTTATAACTGTCTTTTGTAGCTTTCAAAGTGTACTTCATTGGGTCGTGTTCATTCAAGAAAAACCAAATATTGGTGAGCTGTCGTTTTTTGTTTTTATAAAAGTTATCAAATAAATACTTGAATAGATTATAACATTCTAAACTCCATAAATTCGGGTCGTGGGGTGGGTGGTTATTTACCTCAACGGCTTCAATCTCATTTCTCCTATTAGCTGTTAAATTTAATCCCGCAAATAACGGTGCAAAGAAGTCATTCAAAGTAAATACTATTGTCCATGCCTTATAATAGTAACCTTGTTGCAACCCATCTTCAAAAGCTTTTGAAATTTGTTTATCAGTCGTGAAATTATATTGACTAAATGTTAATTTACCCCAATAGTGTTTTTTACTTGTTGGTCTTGCCGTTATAAACTCAAAGACTTTTTTTAATCGGTCGGCTTTATCCGTAAAAGTTGGATCCAAAAAGTTTATTTTATCTTTTTCAAAATCAGAATAGCCTTTATTAAATCCTTTTGCGTATTCTAAGAAATAAGACTTTAAGTCCAATAAAGTCTCTATTTGTTTATTATCGTTGTAAATAGGTTTATCATAAAAGATACTACCAAGCTTAAAAATAAAATCAGGTCTGTAATAATAAGCACTACATATTTTTAGATTATAAGGTGTAACTTTTAAATTTCGCCTATCTTTTAATACTGGGGTGCTAATATATTTTTGTTCTTTTGTAAACCGTTCAAATAAATTAATCCGATTATAATAGTTATAAATTTCAGGACTTACCGTGTAGGTTTGCAGTAATTTCTTATGCTCAAAATCTATTGGTACTATTTCGGGGGTCTCTGCCCAATCCTTAAAGTAATTCACACCACTATACGCTTCATTAAGAAAGTTTAAAAGATCAATATCAATTTTAAAATCGTTTTTCATTTGAACAAATTGTTAAAAACGTTGCCTGTTTTATTTATTAATTAAAGTAGTTACTTATTTCCATTGCTAAATCCTTGTTACTTTTGCCAATGTAATTTAAAAATTGTGACTCACTGCTATGACCTGTTATGTAAATTAAATAAGTAGTTGGAATTTGACCGTAAAAATTGGTAGCAAACGAACGTCTGCCAATGTGGGAAGTAACCAAATCAAATTTTTCATACTTTGCCGATACTTTACGATAGCCGTTTTTCGTTTCCATTAACTTACTGCCTTGTATTTTTTGCGTTAAACTAAGCGTACCGTTTAAGCCTGTAATCTTGCAAACCTCTTTTATGTAGTCATTATATTTTTGATCTGAAATTGAGCGGGGGAAATTGCCCTTTCTTTTTTCAAGTATCTGCATTACTTTTTTGTGAATTGGTATTGTCATTAATTTATCGGTTTTTGTTTGCCTAAACTCTAACAAACTTTTACCGTCTTCAATCCGAATCATGCTTTTTGTAAACCGTAAAAAGTCAGAAACCCTCGCACCTGTATAAGCACTTATGATTAACCAATCCCGCGCGTTATCTAAATAATCATGTTCAAGGTCTTGTTTTTCTATGGCTTCCAATTCATCAAACGTTAGATAAATTTTTTCTGCCTTTGCTTTGTCAATTCTCAAACCGTCTAACTGTGGGTCTGTTTCTAAACCTAAAAATCGGGCGTGTTTACAAAACGTTTTTACAAATACTAATTCTCTTTGTATTGTGTTTTGTGCGTAACCTTTAGATTTTTGATAGGCTACAAATTCATTTTTAAAATTATCGTTAATATCCTTTATTAAAATTGGGTGTTTGCGTTCGGTCTGCATACGTTCCAACTTGCTTTTTATAACGTTATATTTTTTTGTTGAGGTGGATTTTATTTCGTGTTTTCGATACTCAATGTAAAAATCAATGTATTCGATTAAATTTGTAGGTATTTCAGCATTCTTTTTTGGCGGGTTGTAATACAAATCAACTTGAACTTTTAACCAATCCTTTGTGACTGATAGCGGGTTAACCTCTTCAAACGCCTTTAAAATGTGATTTTCAATCTTATTGAGTTCGGTGTTTACTTCCTGTTGCCTGTTGGTGACCTCAACGTCTTTTGGGCGTTTCTGCGGGTGTTCTTTAGTCCAATAGTGTTTTGATACGTCTAACTGTGTTTTTGCGCCTAAAACGTGGTCTTTGTCGTTGTGACGAAATAACAATCTTAAATTAAGAGGTGCGTTTTCTTTAGTGGATCGGAATAAAAAATTAACTGTTGCCATTGTATGAAGTATTTGAACAATACAAATATAATACATTTGTACGGTATTTGTACGGCTGTACTCAAACTAAATCAAATACTTACTAACACATACAAAGACAATGATAAACCTTAAAGCCTTTTTATCATTGGAATTAAACTATATTTGCCCTGTTTATGCGTATTGAGGTTAAACGCTGTTTTTGATAAAAGTACTCTCTCCGACTCCACTTTTAAGCCCCGTAAACCCAGTGTTTACAGGGCTTTTCTTTTTTATCAGACCCAATGCTTGAGGTTTTAAAACTAACGATGCGCTTTGCTTGGCGGTACGAACGCTATTTAAACCTTCAAAAGATGCTGCCCTACAAATCTATGCTTGCCTACTTGGTAAACTAAATCTTTAGCGCTATCTAACACTTCAGGGTTTAGGTTCTCTTTTTCCAAATCAAAAACTTTTAAGGTGAGTTTAAGAAATTGGCCATCTGGTTCAATCTTAAGAAAATTAGGATCAGACACCGTTTGCCATATTCGTGTTATAACGCCCAAAGCCTCGGTACTCACCTCGGTACTTACCTGTATCAATTCATTTAGTTTATCACTAGGGTGAGACCTATTAGTTAAAGCAGAAGTGGTAACTTGATAAAGGGCTCTTTGAAATCCTAAGGGCTGAAAAGCATATAGGTTAGCGACATGAATATCACCAGAAACATTTATCATATTAATATCGGGCCTATTACGGTGAAGCTGTCTTAAAACATCTATCAATTCTTTTAACTGTGCAATATTGCCCGGAGAATGCCAACTGTCTCTAACGTCGTCTCTTAGTTCTCCTAAAAGATTGTTGAGCGCATCGGGTAATTTTGACCCTATATTCTCAATAAAATCCACTAAGTTAATAAAAGGAACTGCCGAGCCCATTATTAAGAACTTCACTTCTTTGTTATAGACCAACACCTCACAAAACGACTTAAAATCCTGTAATTGGCTTGCTGAAATTACTTTACCAGAAGGATCATTATACCTGCGGCTAGACCGTCCATCAAATACAAACGATGCTATGGGCGCTGTAATATAGGCCTGATGCGCATCTTCGGTATTAGAGTTTTGCTTACCTGTAGGGTGTATTCTAGGGCCATTATTTAAAATAAACTCCTGGGCAGCCCGCTTGGCCTGCTGATATATAAGCGTATTGCTTTTTAAAAAATCATTCTCTTCACTTCCCCATCCATCTCTAATTTCATGGTCGTCCCAAATGGTTATATGAGGATAGTTCCGCATAACCTGCTGGAGCGGTTCAAAACTCCAATGTGCTTTATACATCCTACGGTAAGACTTTAACAAGTTATCCTTACCTTCCTGTAAATGAAGTGCCTGGGCGTTATCATAATATTGATTTATAAAGTCTGTTGCAATCGTGCCATCACTGTATGCAGTATCTCCCAATCCCCATACCATATCTGGCGTAATGCTTTTAACTTGATTTTTATACCACTCAAAAATAACATTTGCATGGGCTTCTAAAACAACTTCGTCATTCTCATTGGTCTCAAATGGCTGGTTACACGACCAAATAAGTAATTTATAATCTGAATTAAACACCTCATTTTTAATTTTAAATGTTCCCGAAGCAGTGGGCCTATATTCGTAAAGCAGCGTCGACAGGGAAGGAACATCCTTTTTAATTTCCAAAGCCATGTCCATTTCCCATTTAATTAAATGCCATTCCCACGCTACTACTTGCTGCAAAAATTTAGGAACTTTAAAAAGAACTCTTTCTGGTGCATGATCATGCGCTTTACAGAAAAAATCAAACCGAAATATAGAGAAATCAAGCTTTATCATGCCTTTAGGATGAACAACAAACGTATAATCTCCTCTTTGCAGAGGACTTATAATCCAAGATTTGGAAAAAGGCTCTGGCTGCCCCATTAAAATAATATTATGGGGCGCAACAGGATAGTTTATTTTTTTTAGCACGATTGTGTCTTTTAATTCCCCTTATTCTCTGTCTGTAAAAGGGTGGTTAGAAATTATAGCCTCTAAATGTTTGCCGATAACAACCTCTTTACTATAGCGATCTAAAACAAGTTTATCTGGCGCGTTTTCTCGAAAGCCTTCCAATAAATCTCTATAATTATTAGTAAGTTTTTGTACGGTTTCAATAGATGACTTATAATAATCATTTCCATTTTTAAGCAGGGTGTCTATAAAATTCTGTTCAGCACTCCTAAGTATAGGAAGAATAAATCGAACGCCCACACAATTCATAAAATGGGAGCGACTATACTCTGGATAAGGTAATCCAACCGTAGTATTCGCCTCAAAATGCATCCCAGAAGCATTCCAATCAATACATGTTCTAAGAATTTCTTTATAATAGCTAAAGTGCTCTGGTTCCTGACCTTGAAAAACCTGGGCTATTAAAGCATCGAAAGCCTCTTCACGCAAATTAAGCCTGTTGGTGTATTTTTGAATTAGCTCTTCTTGTTTTAGTTTGGCATATTGGCGGGCTCTAGATTCTATGGCTCGTTTTTCGGCAGCTGTAACCGCTTGATCGTTAGCATACACACGAAGGGCGGCTTTGCTCGCTTCGGTCATCCGGCGAACCACAAATCTAAATGTAAAAAAACCTTTATTAAACGTTTCTGGATCGGTGGTTTCCAATACGGCTACTCCATTTATTAAGTTGCCTTCCAGCTCTAACGATTTAAAATAGGTGTCCCAGTTTTCCAAATCATCCCAGTTCCAAGTTTCATTCCAGTTATAATCATCTCCTGTACCATTTCTAAAATCAACTTTAGATCCTGGTAAATATAGCTCCCAACCTCCTGTTTGAAAAGTAGAATCTAAAGGGAAACTGAAGCTCCCTGTTTGATACCGGCTTCGTCCATTTATACCAAGTTCTTTAGTAATAACCTGCTCTTCGTACTCTACTATGGGCCTTACGGGATCTATAGTATAATTTTGCGCTATATACTCCCTTTCTGCTAACCAACGCTGACGACGAATTATTCTATGAAGACTAATAAAAGGGGATGGAATTTGAGGTGCCCACACTAAATTAATAGATTCGAGGCTCACTTTAACATCTACTGGCGTAACCACCTGAAAACTAAGCTCTGTAGTGGCATATTCTGGATCTTTACCTCTAGTGGTGTAACTTCTGGACGAATTTCTTCCACGCACATAACCCTGTGTTAATTGATTTTCATTTTCACTGGAAATATTCGCTAAGGTTCTATTTATCGTTTCGCGCCTACGTTCTCTTAAAGTCTCTAAAAGTGTAGATTCGCTACTAAAAGAGGCCTCATCCATCACACCACTTTCGGTCATGTTAGAAAGCTCCTGCTTAAAACGGTCTGAAGTAAATACAGCCTGTTCGTCTGAACGGTTCATAGCAGTACTTTGCACTGCGGTGGTACTTTGAAACTGACTTTCAAATTGACTTTCTGTAATAGTCAATTCACTATTGGGTGAAACCGCTTCTGCACTAAAGGGACCTTTTAAAACGGGTTTTTTTATGAATAATTCTAATTTCTCACCCCGCTGAAAAGCCCATTCCCTTGATTTCGTAACCTCAGCTTCATCTGGCAATGGAATCCTCTCATTATCAATAGGCTTAGCTTGGTCTATTTTCCCAATAACAAATTTCTGAACTTTTCTTTGAAACTCTAAATTTTCCCGATACCGTTTTATTAATGGGTCGTTTTCTAGACCAAGGGCTTCTAAGTAAGCTATCGCTTGATCTATTAATTTCGCAATCGCCTTAAGCCTATGATCATCGACTTCATACCGGTCTGCTAAAGCCTTTATAATGTTATCGAGGTAATCTGCCTTTTTCAAACTGGCCCCCAATAAGTCGCCTTTTACATTTATCAAATTAGCAGCTATCATTTCTGGCATTACGGCATTTAAATGAGAAAGCCCATGCATAATATTACCCAATTTATAAGCGCGCTCCTGCGTATCTGCCATTTTATTTAAATCACTTGTTTTCATCTTTACGGGTTCGTCACCATCCATACGAATATTCAAGTCATCACTTCGCATAAGCTGATCCATTGAAAGGGGGCGGGCTATCACTCTGTTTTTCATCGCTAATAAATCGCCTTCTTTCATGTCGCTTAAAGCTCTAATTCTGGAATCGCCTTCTACGTCTTTTGAAACTATAATTGGAAGGCCCCTAGAGTAAGCCATTTTTTTAACCTCTGTACGATCCTCCGAAAATTGCAGGGACGCCTTCTTATCGATTACCTCGGAAATAGTATTAATTGGAGCACTAAACTCTGAAAGTTCTACCACAAACGATTTTAGGTAATGATTCGTATTCCCCAAAATAGGTTCAAATTTAATCTCTTCCTTTAACCAGTTTTTAGGCTGTTGTATAACTTGAACAGGTTTTTTATATTTCTTTTCGAAATCTCTAGTCATATCTATAAGGTTTATAGACGAAGCATAGTCGCGTAATAACCTTGCAATAACCTTAACTTGCCGATTTATGGCAAGCGGCCCTATTTTTGGATACAGTACATTAGTAGTGTAATAACTAACCAGCGCATTAGGCTCTGAGATGGTTTCGGGAAGAACGGCTTTAGGTATGATGGCTTTCATAATAACGGTTTTTTTAGAGAATATGGATTCGTTTCTGGAGAATCGTTCATTTCAAATGTAAGTAATAAATTATAAAAAAACAACTATCTATTTGAATTCAAATACATTACCTATAACCACCTAGTATTACTTTACCAAAAACTATAATTTGGAAACATGTGTTCGATAAGATGTTTTATCGTGATGAGCTGTAAGCTTTACAAAGAAAGCTTAGGGCACTTTACCTATATTTATACGTTTAAAAAAATAATTTTTGACGTATTGTATACATCTCTTTTTAAACTAAAATTGGTATAATATGATTTTAACTTAATACGTTTAAAGAACCAGTGGTAGATTTATATTTACTGTTTTGTTATTTTTATTTTTTTTTTTGGTAAGAAGAATTAAAAAAAGCAATAAGGCCTATGGCTATATTGGACGAAACATTAAAACAAGTTGTATGTCTAGAACTTTCAATTCCATAAGTATACTCATAAAACATTAAACCCCTTATAAGCACATCTATTTTTTTTAATAAGTGCTATTTATATATTTTCTCACAATATGACACTGCTCTCCTTATTTAAAAAACCTAATATTACGTTTTCTGTTTTTTCTTCTTAGCGGCAGGAAAAAGCACATTGTTTAAAATTAACCGATAGCCTGGCGAAGTGGGATGTAACTCTAATTCTGTTTTAGGATCCCCTACCCTATGTTGATAATCTTCCGGATCATGGCCGCCATAAAACGTAAAAAAACCTTTTCCTTTAATTCCATGGATATATTTTGCTTCTCCATTAGTTTTGTTTTCACCTAGTACCAGAACGTTAGACTTTATTTCGTTTCGAGTAAAAGCAGTAGTCTGCCCCATAAACCCCTTAATTAAAGCTGTATGGTTTTGACATAACATGGTGGGAATCGGGTCCCATTTTGCCGAAAAATCCATTAACGAAAAATAATCTGCCGTTTGAGGAACCATGCGTTTTGGCGTGGTATCTATAGAAGAAAACTCATAAACCAGAGGATTCCGTTCTAAAGTAAAATTTGTAAAAGCGAATGTTTTGTTATAATCTATTTTATTTTGATAGCTTGCATCACTGGCATCTCCATCGAACATGGGTTCACAAATATCTATGCCTTCTGCAGATAATGCAATATCAAAACTATCGGTAGCACTACACATGGCGAACATAAAACCACCTCCAATAACATAATCTCTAATTTTTAACACCACATCTAATTTTTCTGTGGACACTTTAGAGTAGCCCATTTGTTTTGCTAAATCTTCTGCCTTTTTCTTATCTTCAATATACCAAGATGCTGCCTTATAAGTTCCATAAAACTTACCAAATTGCCCTGTAAAATCTTCATGATGCAGGTGTAACCAATCGAACAATAGGAGCCCATCGTTAAGAACCTCTTCATCATAAACCGTTTCATAAGGTATTTCTGCATATTCTAAAACCATAGTTACCGCATCGTCCCATGGCAATTTTCCAGAAGGCGTATATACTGCTATTTTCGGTGCTTTTTCTAAAATTACTGCCTCCATATTTTGGTTGGGACTGCTTATCGCTTTCAAAATACTTTCAGTTTTATCATTTGAAAGGACTTCGAAAGACACGCCACGTATCTGACATTCTTTCTGAATATCTACCGTATCGGGTAACAGAAAAGCACCACCACGATAGTTAAGCAACCAGTTCACTTTTAGTTGTTTATGAAGTGCCCAATAAGTAATCCCATAAGCTTTTAGATGATTTTTTTGAGTTTCAGCATCCATAGGGATAAGGATATAGGATGCATATGTTTTAAAACTTAGGCAGACAAAAAATAAGGTCAAGAATATCTTTTTCAAAAGGAAGTAGAACTTTATATAGCTTTCAGGCTGCTGCTTGTTAGAAACAACCTGAACGCTTATTATTTTTATGAAAGATAATTAAAAATAGACTTTACTCTATAGGTTTGGTCTTTAAAATGGCACATCATTATCATCATCATTAAAAGCACTACCAAACGCCTGGTCTGGACTTGCTTTAAAATCATCAGATTTAAAAGCATCGTCATTTGAAACAGCATTCATTTTAGAATGGAATTCAAACGGAGAATCAAAATCATCTAAATTATCAAACTTCCCTAAATTTCCAATAAACTTTAAGCGAATGTTCTCCAAGCCCCCGTTACGGTGTTTTGCAATAATGAATTCTGCCTGCCCTTCGGTTGGAGAGCGTTCTTCATCATCCCATTCATCAATTTTATAATATTCAGGTCTGTAAATAAAAGATACAATATCGGCATCCTGCTCAATAGCTCCAGATTCCCGTAAATCTGATAACAACGGACGTTTGCTCCCTCCACGGGTCTCTACAGCACGTGATAACTGCGACAATGCAATTACAGGTACATTCAACTCTTTAGCAAGGGCTTTTAGGTTTCTAGAAATCATGGATATTTCTTGTTCACGATTGCCCCCATGGCTGGTTCCGCCAGTCATTAACTGCAAATAATCGATCATGATCATTTTTATACCATGCTGGGAAGATAACCGGCGTGCTTTGGCCCTTAAATCAAATATAGAAAGTGATGGAGTATCATCAATATACAAAGGTGCTTTTTCTAAGCCTTTAACTTTTACATTAAGTTGTTCCCACTCGTGCTTTTCGAGTTTTCCTGTTCTCAGTTTTTCAGAAGACAAGCCAGTTTCGCTGGAAATTAAACGTGTAATTAACTGCACCGACGCCATCTCTAATGAAAAGAATGCTACAGGAATATTTTGGTCCACCGCAATGTTTCTGGCCATGGAAAGCGTTAAAGCCGTTTTACCCATACCAGGACGAGCAGCAACAATAATTAAATCGGATGGTTGCCAACCCGAAGTTAATTTATCCAGCTTGTTAAATCCTGTAGGAATACCACTTAAGCCTTCTTTATTAGAAATCTCTTCAATTTTCTTTTTGGCCTGAATAACCAAATCTTGAGCCGTCTCACTTGATTTCTTTATATTTCCTTGGGTAACTTCGTAAAGTTTAGATTCTGCTCTATCCAATAAATCAAAAACATCTTTGGTCTCATCGTAAGAGTCTTCTATAATTTCATTTGAAATCTTAATCAAACTACGTTGAATAAATTTCTGCAAAATAATACGCGCATGAAACTCGATATGGGCAGAAGAAGACACCTTTTGTGTTAACGAAATGAGATAGAAATCGCCTCCAGCGCGCTCTAAGGTTGCGTTTTTTTTCAATTGTGTGGAAACGGTTAATAAGTCTACAGGTTCGCTGTTTTCAAAGAGCTGAAAAATAGCTTCGAAAATATACCTATGAGACTCTTTATAAAAGGCATCAGGGCTAAGAATATCGATAACCTCATCTACTCCTTTTTTATCGATCATCATCGCGCCCAGCACAACCTCCTCTAAATCAATAGCTTGAGGGGGTATCTTCCCTTTCTCAAGACTAATTATAGTGCTTTTATCGACTTTATATCCTTTTAATTTATTGGGTTGTTCCATAGCTACAAAAGTAATTAAAATAAGAAGGTTGTTGGGGAATTTTGTGTCTACGATGTTAACCGTTAGTCAACAATCTAACTGTTAATAACTTAATAATATTGTTTATAACCATAAAAAAAACCGAAGTGCCGGACTTCAGTTTTTTTTATGTAATGGTTTTAGAAGACTTAACCTTTAAACACACCCATATTGGCATATTTATCCATTCGTTTTTTCACCAAGTCTTTTGGTGATAAGTTTTTAAGTGCTCCAAAAGATTTCACGATAGCATCACTCACAATCTCAAATGTTTTTTCCCTATTCTTGTGTGCGCCACCAAGTGGTTCTTTCACAATTTCGTCGACCATCTTGAGTTTCTTCATATCGGCCGCAGTTAATTTTAACGCTTCTGCTGCTTGTTCTTTATATTCCCAACTGTGCCAAAGAATGGAAGAGCACGATTCTGGAGAAATTACAGAATACCAAGTATTTTCCAACATCAAAACCGTATCTCCAACACCAATTCCCAGGGCACCTCCTGAAGCGCCTTCACCAATAATTACGGTAATAATTGGAACCTTTAAACGTGTCATTTCTAAAATATTTCGTGCAATGGCCTCTCCTTGTCCGCGTTCTTCGGCCTCAAGACCGGGGTAAGCGCCAGGCGTATCTAAAATAGTAACAACAGGAATCCCAAATTTCTCAGCAGACTTCATTAAGCGCAAAGCTTTGCGATAGCCCTCTGGATTTGCCATACCAAAATTTCTATATTGGCGGGTTTTGGTATTAAACCCTTTTTGTTGTCCAATAAACATAAAACTTTGGTCGCCTATTTTGCCCAATCCACCAATCATGGCTTTATCATCTTTAAAACCTCTGTCGCCATGAAGCTCTAAAAAAGTTTCTCCACAAATAGCTTTAATATAATCTAAAGTATAAGGCCTATTAGGATGGCGTGACATTTGCACACGTTGCCATGGGGTAAGGTTCTTATAAATTTCTTTTTGGGTCTCTTTTAATTTTTTTTCTATTTGGCCACAGGTTTCCGTAACATCTACATCACTTTCTTCACCAATCACCTTACACTTTTGCAATTGGTCTTCGAGTTCTTTTATTGGGAGTTCAAATTCTAAATATTCCATAAGAATTTACAATTAGTCTGTTTAAAATATTAATGTTTGTTTAAGCCAAAAACAATGCACCCCTTTTTATTTTTATTAATAAAAAATGTTTTAGGCTTAGGATATCTTTACTTTAGTTAGCCCGCAAATATAAAAACTTTAATTATCATAAAGGGCTATGAATGTTTTCTTTTTAAGAATCTTAAGTTTTTTAATATCGCATTTAGTAACACCATGGCAAGAATAGTAAAGGTTCCGTAATAAAAAGACGGACTCATATTCTCTTTTTCGGGAAAAAGAAGCATGGCAATCAAAATACCATATACAGGTTCTAAATTATAACTTAAAACTACGGTATAAGGGCTTATTACCTTCATAACATGTACCGCGGCAATAAAAGCATATGCAGTACAAATGGAAGCTAAAATAAAAAGGTAAGCATAATCTAAATGACTTAATTTGAAAAATTCAACCGAAAAAGGCTTCTCTAAAAACAGGATAAAAACAGATAGAAACACCACGCCACTTAAAAACTCGTAGAAAGAAATTACTGTGGGAGAATGTTGCTGAATAAACTTACCATTAAGCACAGCAAAGAGAGAGGATAGAAATGCTGAAAGCAATCCTAGAAGAATTCCTGAAAGGTATTGAAGTTCGCTATGCGTAATAATTAATACACCCAAAATAACGACTAAGCCTAATACCATTTCGTACCAAATAACGGGTCGTTTAAAAACAATGGGTTCTATTATAGACGCAAAAAAAGCTCCAGCAGAAAACATCCCCAAGGCTATCGAGATATTGGATATTTTAATGGCTCCAAAAAACGTAATCCAATGAAGTGCAATAATAATTCCAGCTAAGGACAAGTTAAGAACGGCTTTAAGGGGAATTTTTAAATCCACTTTCATGATCTTTATGTAAGCAAACATTAAAACAGTTGCAAACACCATACGGAACCAAACCAATGGAATGGCGTCTATAGAGATTAATTCCCCTAAAACAGCTGTAAAACCAGCAATAAAGACCAACACATGTAAATGGAGGTGGTTCTTAATCTTAACGCTTAGCATTATATAAGAGATAAATGGCCAAAAACCCAAAAATAATATTGGGAAACCACACCGCAATTACCGGTGAAAAACTAGCCTGTTCGGCTAGAACTCCAAAAACTTTATCGAAAAACACGAATACCATGGCTATACAAATACCAACGGCCAAATTCACGCCCATCCCTCCTCTTCTTTTCATGGCAGATACTGATACTGCAATAATAGTAAGTATAAAAATAGAAACTGGTAAGCTCCACTTCCTGTACTTCACCAGTTGATACCGCCCAATATTGGAAGAGCCTCTTTGTTCTTCTTTTTTAATAAACTCCGTTAATTCGCCATAAGGCAGGATTTCTGCTTCATAAATAACGGGAATTAAATCTTTAACCTCAAAATCAAATAGCGTGTCTTTTGTTTTAAAGCTTTCAATCTCATCATCAAATTCGCCAACGTTTCGTTTAACAAAATCCGTTAATCTATAAATAGTATCCTCTTCAATATACTTTATGGTTTTAGCATCTATTTTATAGATTAAAGCATGATTTTCAAAATGCTCTAAAGTAAAATTATATCCTAATTTTTGCTTAGAATTAAAATTACTTACATAAATATAATCATTATCACTAATCTGTCGATAGACATTCTGATCTTGGGTATCTTTTCGATTAGGGTGAAAATATTTAAAATCAAATTCATTAAAGCCTTTACTTGCTGCGGGTGCTAAAAAGAGTCCCAAAAGAAGAGCCAATAAGGCCACAACGCTGGCACCTATAAGATACGGCCTTAAAAACCTAGAAAAAGACACTCCCGAACTTAAAAAAGCGATAATTTCTGTGTTGTTTGCCAGTTTTGAAGTAAACCAAATAACAGACAAAAACAAAAACAAAGGAAAAAGGATGTTCGCAAAATAAATCGTAAAATCGTACAGGTAAATTAAAAGCTCGCCAGCAGGCACATCATTTTCAAGAATCTTCCCAATTTTCTCAGCTAAATGGACTGTTATTGCAATAGGGATAAACAGCAGCAACATCATAAAAAATGTAATCAAATAGCGTTTGAGTATGTACCAATCCAGTATTTTCATCCTTTGTAAACGTTTCTTGAACAAAAACGTTATATAAGTTTTAAGTTATTTTAAAGTATAAAGGTTTTTTACTAAAGTCTGTTATCCATTTGTTTTACCATCATATCTTTCCAAACCCTAAAATCGCCTGCTAAGATATGTTTTCTTGCTTCTCTAACCAACCACATATAAAACCCTAAGTTATGAATAGTAGCAATTTGGGGGCCTAATCTTTCGTTTACAGAAAACAAATGGCGTAAATATGCTTTTGAATAATCGGTATCTACAAAAGTAATGCCCATATCATCTACTGGAGAAAAATCATTTTCCCACTTTTTATTTTTTATGTTAATCGTGCCATGTGCTGTAAAAAGCATCCCATTTCGGGCATTTCGTGTAGGCATTACACAATCGAACATATCAACCCCCAGTGCTATGTTTTCTAAAATATTGATTGGCGTTCCCACGCCCATTAAATATCGTGGTTTATCTTCTGGTAATACTTGGCACACCACATCGGTCATCGCATACATTTCATCTGCAGGCTCTCCAACAGATAAGCCCCCAATTGCATTCCCAACAGCGCCTGCATTCGCAATGTATTCTGCGGATTGCTGACGTAAATCTTTGTATGTACTCCCCTGAACTATAGGAAAAAAGGCTTGATTGTAATCGTATTTTAAAGGAGTTTTGTCCAAATGATTGATACACCGGTCGAGCCAACGATGCGTCATGTGCATAGAACGTTTGGCATAATTGTAATCACATGGATAAGGAGTGCATTCATCAAAAGCCATAATGATATCTGCACCTATAGTCCGCTGGATTTCCATAACGTTCTCTGGAGTAAAAGTATGGTAGCTTCCATCGATATGGGACTTAAATTTAACACCTTCTTCTTTTATTTTCCTATTGGCAGATAACGAATACACTTGATAACCGCCAGAGTCTGTTAATATATTCCTATCCCAATTCATGAATTTATGCAACCCTCCTGCATTTTCCAGAACCGTTGTTTGGGGCCGTAAATACAGGTGATAGGTATTACCTAAAATGATATCTGGGCTAATATCCTCTTTCAATTCTCGTTGGTGCACCCCTTTTACAGATGCTACCGTTCCTACAGGCATAAAAATAGGTGTTTCAATAACACCATGATCTGTTGTAAGAGTGGCTGCTCTTGCTTTACTTTGTAAATCTTTTGCTTTTAATTCAAATTTCATGCTATATCCAATCAGTCGGCAAACCTACATATTTTTTTAAATATAATTGATTCTGGTTCAAGCTAAGTTAAAAATAAACCTATGTGTTCTATTTTAAAAAAAGCTTAAATAAGCCTTTATTTATTTTACTGTCTTTTTGAAATTACTGGTCATAATAAATTCAACTTAAAGGATACAAGCCGAAAATACGATTAAACAAATTTAAATTTTAGTTAACCAAATTCCACATAGCTAAGTACATTTTTTATAAAAAAAAACGTTTTACAGAATAATATCCATTTGGCAGCGTTTTTGATATTAAACATGTCAAATCTTAATTATTAAATACTATGAAAAACAATCAAAATTTACAAAAAAAACAGCGGGCATCTTTTTCGACAAGTAAACTGGTCTTGACAGTTCTCGCTACAGTTTTATTGTCCTTTGCCTCTTACGCACAAACAGCTTATGGTTTTGGTTTAAAAGGTGGATTAAATTACAATGGCAATGGCGATTATTTTGAGTCTGCCACCGCAAGTGCTCAACATCCAGACAAAAGTATCGGTTATCATGTGGGGCTTTTTGGAAAAATAGGCAACCAGATATATTTTAGACCAGAAGTTGTTTATACAGCAACCAAAAGCGAGTATGATGATGATAATTTTAAAATGCAAAAACTAGATGTTCCCTTACTTCTTGGCGTTAAAGTTCTTGGTCCTGTTAGCGTTTTTGCCGGTCCTTCTTTACAATATGTATTAGACACAAAGTTTGGAGACGTGACAGTAGATGATATTAAGGATGATTTTTCTGTAGGACTTAATTTTGGTGTTGGATTAAACTTCAATAAAGTTGGTGTCGATTTAAGGTATGAACGCGGGTTTAGCCATAACGAAGCTACTTTTATAAATGATAACATTATAAAAACAGAAAGTAGAATTGATACTCGACCGGAGCAATTGATTTTAAGTCTATCCCTTACCCTATAGCACTCACAATAATCCCTAAAACAAAAAAACCCGCGATTGCGGGTTTTTTTGTTTTATAATTTGTTTGCTTCGGTTTCTTCGGGGTCCAAATATTTTGGAATGCCATTTTTACCAATATCGTTTGTGGGATCACCATCGCCATAGCCATCATTATCAAAATCTTCTCTTTTGGTTGGCACACCATCGCCATCATCATCGGGATCCATAAAATTAGGTATTCCATCCCCATCTGTATCATCATCAGCAAAACCATCTACGGTATAAAACTCACCATTTCCATTTAAATCTTCAAGATATGAGGGCACCCCATCGTTATCATGATCATTTTGTTGCATTTCAAATAAATCAAACTTAAAAATCAATGGAGAATAAGCAGGGATATTAACTTGCGTTTGTGAAAAATAAGCTAGCCCAGACGGCAAAAACATAACGCCTACACCGTGATTTGCATAACTTACTGTACCATCAGTATTCTCTGTGTAAGTTTCTGCTGTTTTAAATAATGGTATTATTTTACTCCAGCCTGGAACCGTTCCTGTTAAATCGAAAACTGTTGGGTTTGCAGAACTATCAAATGTAACATGATCCAAAGTAAGGCCTTCGTAATTTAAACGCACATTATCTGCAAAAGTTAGGGCATCACCTTTACCTTCACTCAATTTAAGATAATATATATTGTAATTCGTATTAGCGTACTCCACCGAAATACTATCCAGTGCAGCAGACCCAAATAGCAATGCGTTTTTATCAGGATCCGGAATAACACCATCGACCACAGTACCTATTTGAAAATGTGTAATGCTAGTAGCGGTTTTATCTTCAAAATCTGCAGCGTTGTAATAATGGGTTTTCAAGTATTTTACTATAGAATCATTATCTGCTATTTGTTGCTCTCCTCTATCTCTTGGTGGTGTTACCACGACATCGTCATCATCATCTTTTTTACAGGATGTAAACCCTATAAGCACACACAAAACAGGCGCTAATATTTTTCTTAATTTCATTTAAAGTTTTCTATTTTAATAATTGCATGTGGGTACACCATACATTGCTGTACATTCTCTCTCTGTAAAACTTAAGTAATCAAAATTTCACAAAATGATTCACACATAATTGTT
The DNA here is from genome assembly GCF_042427585.1 of Mariniflexile ostreae. NCBI lineage: Bacteria > Pseudomonadati > Bacteroidota > Flavobacteriia > Flavobacteriales > Flavobacteriaceae > Mariniflexile > Mariniflexile ostreae. Next base: position 197,345 of record NZ_JBHMFC010000103.1, read on the forward strand.
TATTTTTGGAGCGCAAGATACAATTTTAATACAAGCTTGCGCAAGAAGATTAACGTAGTTTTTACAAGAATTATATGCGAATTGACAAATATTTATGGTGTATTAGGTATTACAAAACCAGAACCATTGCAACAACAGCCTGTAAAAAAGGACATGTAAAAGTAAACAACGATGTGGTTAAGCCTAGCCGAGAGGTTTACCCGCAAGACACGATAGAAGTTAGAAAAGATCAAATCAACTACAAACTAGTTGTTAATGATATTCCTCCAAATAGAGTGGGCGCAAAACTGGTCGACCTTTACAGGACAGACCATACTTCAAGAGACCAATTTGAAGGCCAAGAACTTTTAAAGTTTGCAAAAGACTATTATAGAAAAAAAGGCAGTGGTAGACCGACCAAAAAAGATAGACGAGATATAGAAGACTACACTGAAGAGAACGAATGATTTTACATACTCAAAAACATACTTGAGCCGTAGAGGCCCTTTACAGCATTAAACATTTATTAGTAGTATTATATAATTTTAATCTGATATGAATATCTTTGATTAATTAAATTTTAAAAATTATGAGCGCCAAAACCAATGTGATTTTAAACCACAACGAGATCAATCATAAAATAAGACGTATCGCTTTTCAAATTTATGAAAGCAATGCCGACGAGAAGGAGGTAATTTTAGCAGGCATTGATAGTAATGGCTATATTCTTGCCGAAAAACTAAAAGGAGCACTTCTAAAGATTTCAGAAATAACTCCTGTGCTATGTAAAGTGATTATTGATAAAAAAAATCCGTTATCAACCATTAGCACATCTATCCCTGAAAAAGACTACAAAAACAAGTCCTTAGTTTTAATAGATGATGTTCTAAATTCTGGTACGACGCTTATATATGGCGTCAAACACTTTTTAAATGTTCCTTTAAAACAATTTAAAACAGCTGTTTTAGTAAATAGAAATCACAAAAAATATCCTGTGAAAGCCGACTTTAAAGGTATTTCTTTATCAACCTCCCTACACGAACACGTACATGTGGTTTTAGATGGTGATGCTTACGAAGTAATTTTAAAGTAGTGTCGTAACCAATTCTTCAACAATTTGATTCTCAGTTTTACCATCTGTCGAAACCACTTCGTGGGCCAAGTTGTAAAACTGTCCCCGCTCGAACAGGTGCTTCGCTATAAACTCGGCCAACCCATCGTCCGTTTCAATATGAGACACTAAAGGGCGTGTAACCTTCTCTTTCTTCAACCTACTTACCAAGGTTGCTATAGAAGCCTTTAAATATACACTTACAGCTTCCCCTGTATTTAAAATAGCCTGCATATTGCTATTATAACATGGAGCACCTCCTCCTAGAGACAAAACTATATTTCTTTTTTCAGAAATAAGTTTCTTTAAATATTCCGACTCTTTTTTTCTGAAATATATTTCTCCCTTGGTTTTAAAAATATCAGAAACGGGCATTTTTTCATTTTTTTCTATAAAATCATCTAAATCTATAAACTCATAATCCATTTTTTTGGCCAAAATCCTCCCAATTGTAGATTTTCCTGACGCCATATACCCTATTAAAATAAAAATCATTTTACCCTTTTTAATTGATTACTAAAAACATACGCTTACGAACAACAAAAAAACAAAAAATTTCTCAAAAAAAGTATTGTTTTTTTAATTAAAGGATATATATTTGCACCCGCTAACCACTAGTATATTAGTGAAAGCAAAAACAAAGACTCGGTAGCTCAGTTGGTAGAGCATAACACTTTTAATGTTGGGGTCCTGGGTTCGAGCCCCAGCCGGGTCACAAGTGGAAACACTAAATAGGTACAAAGCCTTGCTAATTATATGATTAGTGAGGCTTTTTCTTTTTAGAGAATTCAAATAATGCTATGTTATGTGAACTAAAAGGTTCACAAATCGTCAACACGATTTCTTAATCGTCAACATTAAGAAAAAAGACTTATATTTATACTTATAAAGTATTTAGTTGATTTGACTTTCGTCTCAATTATTGTTTAACAATTAAGACGACAACTATGCGTACTTCATCTACATTTGCTATTCTATTCTGGATTTATGGTTCTAGAGCCATAAATAATCAATCTAATATTTATGCTCGAATAACACTTAACGGGAAACGCGTTAACATCAGCTTGAAGAAAAAAATTGACATTAATTCTTGGAATCCCAAATACCAACGTCATAAAGGAAATGGAAAATTAGCTCGCAGTACCAATCAATTCCTAGATGAAACAAAATCAAGTTTGGTAAAGTGTTATCGGGACTTGCAAAATGAAAATCGATTGATTACTCCTCAATTAATTAAATCACGATTTCTGGGAGAAGATGTAAAGACACATTCATTTAAAGATGTATTTAATTACCATAATGATAAAATGGCTCATAAGCTATCCGCCAAAACACTATGTCATTATAAAACTACTCAGAAATATTTATTGGAATACATTTTAGATGAATTTAAGACAACAGATATTTATCTTAAAAATTTGAATTATGCATTTGTTATAGGGTTTGAAAGTTTTTTAAGATCCTTTGAACCTAAACATTATCAAGGAAAAATCGGTAACAATGCCGTTATGAAACATATTCAACGCTTAAAAAAAATGATAAGCCTTGCACACGCTATAGATTGGATAGACTCTAATCCTTTTTTGAAATTTAAACTGAAAATGGAAAAAACAGAAAGAGAGTTCCTTACTGCCAAAGAATTGACTTGCATTGAAAACCTTCAAGTTTCTATTGAAAGGTTGGAAGTTGTCAAAGATTTATTCATTTTCAGCTGCTATTCTGGCATTTCTTATGCAGATATAATGAGTTTGAGCTCTGAACACATTGTTATGGGAATTGATGGAAAAAAATGGATAATGGCAAGAAGAAATAAAACTGGCGTTCCATTTAAAATACCTATCCTTAAAAAAGCCGCATTATTAATTGACAAATATAGTAACCACCCCCGTACTAAATTCACAGGAAAATTGTTACCTGATTTTTCTAACCAAAAACTTAACAGTTATCTTAAAGAAATAGCTGATCTCTGTGGTATTAAAAAAAATGTGACTTTTCACATGGCTAGACACACATTCGCAACAACTGTAACTTTGACAAATGGAGTTCCTATAGAGACTGTTTCAAAACTTTTAGGCCATACAAAAATTGCAACCACCCAAATATATGCAAGAGTTATTGAGGCTAAAATTAGTGATGATATGAACAAGCTCATGACGAAACTTGGTTGATAATAAAAATAAGTTCGAAACAAATTATCAGGCTATCCAAAGTGTAATGTATGTGATATTCATTCCTGTAATATAATTTTGACATTTCTACAAACAAAAGAGCAGTACCTAAAAATTCACTATCTTTAAAACAACATAAACAACTGAAAAACAGTTTTTTACTTTTATTTTTATTAAAGATTAAATAGTGAGTTTATTTAATTTTTCAGGAAACTTAAAAGGCTACCTACTATTAAACTTATTGTATATGTTGGTAGCTCAGGGATTGCTATGCCAAAATAAAAATGACTCTCTAAAAAATAAAACTTTCCAGGAGCTTAACGATTTATCTATCAAAGCCATTGATAACTCAGATTCTATTCAATTATATATTTATAAAAATTACCACCTTAAAAAAGCAAAATCAGAACAAAATAATTTAGAAATAGCCCGAGCATATTTCTCTTTCATTACTTGGGCGGATATAGAAAATGATATTAAATATTCAGATTCTATTATCAGCATAACTAAAAACAGCAATCATGAAATGTACCCAACCAATGGCTACTTGGTAAAAGCACAACTATATTATTTTAATTCAGATTTCAATAAGGCTTTGGACAACTACATCATAGCTGGCGAATGGGCTGATAAAAAACAATTTAAACTGATGCAAATTGAAGTAGATATCGGTATAGCTACAATCAAAAATGTATGGGGTTTGCATGAGGAAGCTTTAAATATTTATAGGAAGATTTATTCAGATATTATTAATGCACCTAATTATTTAGAAACATATTATGATGACTATTTATTGATGGTTAATAATTTATCCCTTTCGTATATAAGAAACAAAAAACCAGATTCGGCTTTAACTATCCTCAGAACAGCCATTAAAGAAACCAATAAAAATAATGATTCATTAGCCCATGCTGATTTGGTAAAAGTGCACGCTACTGCAAATTTTTATCTAAAGAAGTATCCCCAGGCATTAGACACATTGGTTAAATTTTCATCAAATTACTCAGGATTGGTTTTAGCCGACAGTTATTTTATGATGGGAAAAATATATCAGTATAAAAATAATGAACGGTTAATGATTAACTATTTTAAAAAAATAGACTCGATTCATCGTGAGTTGAACGACCCATTTCCAGAATTGAAAGAGGTGTACAATATATTATACAAAAATGCCATTAAAAATAACAACAAAGATAAGCAGCTATATTATTTGAACCAATTGTTGGCAGCTGACAGTATATTAGATGAAAATTATGTTAATATCAACAGAAAAGTATATTCAGAATTTGACATCCCCAATCTTAAAAAGGAGAAACATCAATTGGTTCAAAAGTTGGATAATAGACAACAATGGCTATTTATTAGTATCGTTTCAGTAATTTTTTTAAGCATTGTTATAGTTTATTATTACAAGCGGCAACAAACGTTCAAACTAAAATTTCAAGAACTATTAAAGGGTGACGACATAAACATTTTTGAAGTTAAAACCCAACAAAATCATGAAACTGGATTGAATATTTCAAAACATATAGTAGATGAAGTTTTAGAAAACTTATCGAAATTTGAAAGTTCCAAAGGGTATTTATCAAAAGATATTACACTTGCTTCTCTTTCTAAAGATTGTAATACCAATTCATCTTACTTATCGAGTATTATAAACCATATTAAACAAACCAATTTTTCAACTTACTTAAAAGATTTACGGATTAACAATGCTATAATTAGTATTAAAAAGCAAAGGATGTACCTTAAGTATTCCATTCAAGGACTTGCTGAAGAATTTGGTTTTACAACTGCAGAATCGTTTTCAAAAGCATTTAGAGAAAAAACAAGTATAAAGCCCTCCTATTTTCTTAACGAACTGAGAAAGAAAAAACAGCTTGACAAATAAAGCACACGTCATTTATAAATAACGTGCAGACATTTAAGGATTTAGCAACACGCTTTTATACATTTATGACAATTAGTAATCAATAAAACTATATGATATGAAAACAACGTCACTTAAAAAAGTAAGCTCCATAAATGAGTTTTTAAAAAAGAAAATTAAAAATACCGAATCCATAGTAGGAGGCGGCGGTGGTGGAGCAATAGACAGAGATAAAATCAAAAAAACTCGGAGGTAATATTTTTTGGTTTTGCAGGTATTTATGTAGAATTTCTTGGGAAAGCAAATAGTCATTTAGAATGGAAAATTTAAAAAAAAAAATATTTAGATGTAGTATCTTGATTATGACTATTAGCTGTGTCAACAATTCTAATTTAAAAATCCCTAAAACTCCCAAAGTTCCAGTTCAAGACAACTATTTTGGTCGATTAATAACTGATGATTATAGGCACTTAGAAAATTTAAAGGATTCCTCCACTATTAATTGGTTTAGAGCTCAAGATGATTATTCCGAAAAATATCTGGAAAAACTTTCAAATCAAAGAATTTTAGTCGAACAAATGAAAAGCTATTACGTCGATGAAGCTGCTACCATCTATGGAGTAAAATATGCGGATAATGGATTTGTTTTTTTCTTAAAGAAAGAAAAAAAAACCATTTATGATAAACTCTTTTACAAAGCAACCCCGGGTTCTGAAGCTATTGAATTATTTGACCCTTCAACTTTTCACAGTGAACTTAATCACGAATACACCATAAACTATTTTCAGCCTTCCTGGGACGGAGATTTTATTTTAGTATCATTATCTTATGATGGAATCAAAGAGTCCAATTTGATTATTATAAATGTTTTAAAAAAGACAGTATTACCTGAAATTATTACAAATGCAGAACCTGATTCTTATTTAGGTATTTCTTGGCTGCCAGATTCTAGTGGTTTTTTGTATTTGTATATCCCAGTTTTGGATCCCGAAGATGAAAAATACATGTTAAATTCCAGCACGGTGCTTCATAAGTTGGGAAGTAATTCTAATAAGAGAAATATTATATTTTCTTCATCCATGGTTTCAAGTTTATCTAAAAAAGACTTGCCGATAGCTAAAATTTTATCAAAAAACGACAGATACATTATTGGTTATAAGGCATCTGTTGAAAATTATTGGTTAGCATATTATGCTAAACTAAGTGATTTGAAAACAGGTAAAATAAATTGGCAACTTTTTTATGATTTGGATGAAAAAATTTATGCAGATTATGGAGTTTTCTTAAATGATGAGTTTGTGTTTATTTCAGGAAAAAATGCTGATAACAGAACCATATCCAGTTTTGATTTAAATTTGAAGCAACCTTTTAAAGCCAATATATTAGTTCCTGAAAAAAAAGACGAAGTGTTAACATCGCTTATTGTGTCCAATAACAAATTATACTATACAAGTTCGAGGTTTGGAGTTGAAGCCTTTTTATATAAGTACAAAGATGGTCAAGAAACCCAAATTGAATTACCTATTTATTCAGGAGAAATATCACTTTACAGTCCATCAAATGAAAACGAAACTCTCCAAGTAGGTGTCGATGGTTGGACGAATGATTATACCAGATATTTTCTTAAAGACCAAACGTTTATTTTAGACCCCTTATCAAACCAAAAAAAATATCCTGAATTTGAAGGATTGCAAGAAATTGAGGTTTTAGTAGCCTCACATGATGATGAAGAAATTCCATTATCCATTATTCATAAAAAAGGGATAAATTACAATGGTTCCAATCCAACACTATTATATCCATACGGTGCTTACGGAGAATTGATGACTCCTTTTTTTTCACCCATCTTTTTAACATGGGTAAAAAATGGAGGGGTGTTAGCAGTCCCCCACATAAGAGGTGGAGGCGAAAAAGGAGATTCATGGCATGAACAAGGCATGAAATCAAAAAAACACAATTCATGGAAGGACTTAATTGCCTGTACTGAATATTTAATTGAAAACAAATTTACGTCCAAGGACAAAACCGTATTGTACAGTAGCAGTGCTGGCGGGGTAGCAATAGGCATGGCCATAGTGGAGCGACCAGATTTATACAACGTATTTATAGCAGATGCCCCCATGTTAAATCCACTAAGAAGTGAAGAGCGCACCAATAATGCCAGCAATCATTTAGAATATGGAACGGTAAAAGATTCAGCAGAATGTATGGCGCTTATCAAAATGGATCCTTATGTAAACTTAAAACCAAATGTAAACTATCCAGCATCCTTAATCATTTCCGGATATAATGATTCACGAATTGATCCTTGGATACCAGGTAAGTTCGTGGCTAAGTTGCAAGACCATTCAACATCAGATGCTCCCATCCTACTGGATGTTAATTATGATGCAGGACATGAAGGAGGAGATACCATCGATGAACTCATAGAAGAATATTCTAAAATATTTGCTTTTGCATTTTGGCATACGAACCATAATTTAAACTAAATTTCAAAGCGAAATGTTTCCTTTTTATAGACAGTTGGATGTTAAAGATTGTGGTCCAACTTGCTTAAAAATCATTTCGAAACATTATGGGAAGACCATCAATATTTCTGAACTACGGTACTTATCAGAAACCACACGGACAGGAAGCAATCTCAAATACTTAGCGAATGCAGCCGAATCTATAGGTCTCAAATCCCTTCCAGCAAAGATTGATTTCAATCAATTAAAGGAAGCTCCCCTGCCCTGTATTTTACATTGGAACAAAAATCACTTTGTTGTATTATATAAAATCAAAAAAGACATTTGTTATATCTCGGATCCAGCCTACGGTCTCATTGTTTATAAAAAAGAAGAGTTTATAGAACATTGGATAGGTCATAATGCTACAGAAAACACCGAAGAGGGTGTCGTTTTATTATTAGAACCCATGGTAGGGATTTTTGAAGATGGTTCAGAATTCGAAAAAACAAGCTTGGACTTTAATTTTTTACTTCGCTATTTTTTAAAATACAAATCCTTTTTAATCCAATTATTTTTCGGGTTAATTGCAGGTAGCTTAATCCAGCTTATTTTTCCATTTTTAACGCAGAGCATTGTAGATGTTGGTATCAGGAATCAAGACATTCAATTTGTATATTTAATATTATTAGGACAATTGGGTTTGTTCATTGGAAGAACGAGTGTGGAACTTATAAGAAGTTGGGTTTTATTGCATTTGGGAAGTCGGATTAAAATTTCCATGCTATCCGACTTTTTCATCAAACTAATGCGATTGCCTATGGCATTTTTTGACACACGGCTAACGGGGGACTTATTGCAGCGTATTTATGACCACGAACGTATTGAAAAGTTACTTACCGCTTCATCGTTAAACGTGTTGTTTTCAATTGTGAACTTACTGGTCTTCGGGTTGGTTCTGATATATTATAGTCTGTCTATATTCGTTTTATTCTTGACAGGAAGCACTTTATATCTAGGCTGGATTCTAATTTTTCTAAAAAAGAGAAGTGTGTTGGATTATAAAGAATTCTCCCAAACTGCTCAAGAACGCGGTAAAGTAATAGAACTTCTAAATGGCATGCAAGACATAAAATTGCACAATGCCGAAAAGCAGTTTAGATGGGATTGGGAACATATCCAAGCCAAACTCTTTAAGTTGTCCATCACAAGAATGACATGGAATCAATATCAAAATATAGGTGCAGGATTTATCAATGAACTGAAAAATATTTTGATAACAGCTTTAGCTGCGAAATTGGTTATTGATGGTCATATTACTTTAGGTATGATGTTGGCGGTAAGCTACATTGTAGGTCAGCTTAATGGGCCGATTGTTCAATTGGTTGACTTTTCAAATGACTTACAAGATGCCAAAATCGCTTTAAAACGATTGGAAGATATTCATAATAAAAAAGAAGAAAGGATATCATATGGAACAAATGTGGAAATCCCAAAAGCAGCCAATATCAAACTATACAATCTTAGCTATAGATATCCAGGTGTTGAATTGCCGACTTTGAGAAAAATCAATCTAAATATACCTAACAACAAAGTAACGGCTATTGTAGGTGTTAGTGGTAGTGGAAAAACAACTTTAATGAAATTGCTTTTGAAGTTTTACAGGCCCCAAAAGGGAAAAATAACAATTGGTAAAATTGTAATAAATTCAATTTTAGACGAAGTTTGGAGAAACCATTGTGGAGTGGTCATGCAAGAGGGCTATATTTTTAGCAATACAATTATAAGAAACATAGCTATGGGAGATGATGATGTGGACATGTCCAAAATGAAAATCGCCACTGAAATGGCAAATATTAAAAATTTTATTGAAGCACTTCCCCTTTCGTATAATACGTTAATTGGAGCGGAGGGTTTAGGACTTAGTTCTGGGCAAAAGCAGCGAGTTTTAATTGCGAGAGCCATTTACAAGAATCCTGATTTCTTGTTTTTTGATGAAGCCACTTCTGCATTAGATGCCAACAATGAAAAGGTTATTATGGAAAATTTGCAGAACTTTTTTAATAACAAAACCGTCGTCATCATAGCACATCGTTTAAGTACTGTAAAAAATGCGCACCAAATAGTTGTTTTAGAAGATGGCCAAATAAAGGAAATTGGAAACCATCACAATTTGGTTGCCCAAAAAGGCGCTTATTATAATCTTGTGAAAAACCAATTGGATTTAGGAGTATAATCATGAAGAAAACTGAAGCATACATTGAATTTAGAAGTGAGGAATTAAACGACATCCTTACTTGCGTACCTTCAAAATTAATTAGATGGGGCAGTTTGATTTTTTTAGCATTGATAGTTTTTTTACTCGTACTTTTATGGTGTATCAAATATCCGGATATCATTTCGGCAGAAGCCTATCTTACAACACCAGAATTACCTCAGAAACTATATGCAAAAACAACCGCAAGAATAGATACAGTTATGGTTTCTAATAACCAACAAGTCAATAAAAATATGGTATTAGCTATTCTAGAAAATGCCGCTATAAATCGAGATGTGATGGTATTGAAATCTGTAATTGATACCGTATCAATTAATCAGGGTCACATTATTTTTCCTTTTAAGTTTTTACCGGTATTATTTTTAGGAGAACTTGATAAACCTTTTTCCGATTTTGAGAAGAGTTATTTCAAATACATCATGAATCGGGATTTACAACCGTATTCAAACAGAATGTTGACAAGTGCTTCTTCTCTTTTCCAGTTACAAAATCAACTCAACAACCTCCTAAAGCAGCAGGTAATTCATAAGAAAGAAATTAATTTCATTCAGAAAGACTTAAAACGACATGAACTGTTATTGGAAAAAGGCGTGATTTCTCAACAGAACTACGATTATAACCAAATTGCATATTATTCAGCTTTAAAGCAATTTGAAAACACGAAGTTCACTATCTCTCAGTTGAAAGCATCGATTGAAAGTGCTAGAGGTAACTCTAAAGAATTGGAATTTATGAAATATAGAGAGGACGTAAATCTATTAAAAGAAGTGATGCAAAATTATGGTCAACTTAAAAAAAGCATAAAAGATTGGGAATTGAAATATGTATTAAAAACCAATCGAAAAGGTAAACTATCCTTTTTAAATCAATTCAACAGCAACCAAACAGTGGTTAAAGACGAATTAATGTTTGTGGTGTTTTCAGAAAACAATCCATATTATGTGGCTAAATTAAAAACACCTAAAACTAATTCTGGAAAAATAAAAGTAGGTCAGCGTGTCAACCTAAAATTGAACGATTATCCCGAATACGAATTTGGGGTTTTAGTCGGAGTTGTCCAAAGCATTACAAGTATGCCGGACAATATTGGCACCTATATAGTGGATGTAAAGATTCCAAAGCATCTAAAAACATCTTTCGGGAAAAACATTATCTTCAAGCAAGATATGCATGGAGCTGCAGATATCATTACCGAAGATTTACGTTTATTAGAAAGGTTGTTTTATCAATTCAGAAACCTTTATTCCAATTAGTTACAAAACAATTCTTTATTAGTCGTTATTTACAAATTAAAGGTTTCGATTTATAAATAGAGCCAAATCCCATTTTTTAAACTGTCATTTTATAACGAATTTTATCAAAAGCACATAAATCTGCACAAAATGATATAATTCATATTATTAAAAATGGACGTTTCTTCACAAATAGAGATTTTTAAAGCTATTATCCAAGATATTCAACATTCCAATACGGATATTATAAAAATATCCCAAGAGGCAATAAAGCTTTGTCGAACAACTCTTTGCTCTCTTAGAGGTATAGTGAAATCAAAAGGTTTTAAATCCCAGAAAGAAGAAGTCCAGTTCTTCAAAAAGTTGAAGCAAATACCATCAAGCTATCTTATTTATTACCTAGAAGTCTATGCATTTGAATGTCAACTTTCAAAAATCAGCATTCAATTTCGACAAAAATTCAGCGATAAAACCAAAAACCACTACTATCAATTTTTAATGAACCATATAGATTTCGTTAATTATATAGAACAAGGACAAGCACATCTTGACATTTGTTATTTCACACGTAATCAGTCAGTTCAAATAATGATGATGCATACAAATGATTATTTTTATGATTTAGATTTTTACACATCGCATGATATGTTATTGACAAAAATTAATGGCTATAAACGATTTATAGACTATTTAGAAGATCGAATAAATGGTTATTCCCATGTGTCTTATAATTCAAAATTAGAGTGGACTTCTAGTAAAGTAGCGCTAACTGAGTTAATCTATGCACTATACCATAGCCAGGCTATCAATAACGGACATGCAGAGATAAAAGAAATTGCCAATGAATTACAAAAAATTTTTAATTTTGATTTGGGCGATTTTTACAGAACATATTTAGAAATAAGATCCAGAAAAAAGAGAAAGACTAAATTTTTAGACGAGCTATCCATGTGTTTAACTAGTGAACTTGAAAAGAAAAACTCTTGATTTATTCCTTAAAAAAACACTTACAAAACACCCAACTTGGGTAACCTCCTGTTTTTTTATTTTTTTTTAAAAAACCATTTAATTTAAGCGTATTATGTTTCGTTAATTCTGGATATGAGCCATAAAACACAACAAAACTCCCTAAATTTCAAAATGTTAAATTTTCACCCACCTTGGGTCATCTTGTGAAAAAAAACCAATAAACTTCCACAACTTTGTAAAACGAAAGTCAAATCATGTCAGGGGCTATCAAATTGTTTGACAGTAAAAACGATAGTCCCTTTCTTTAAAACCGTTTTATTATGCCAGCAACTATTATTACTTCAGACGACCTTCGAGAATTCAAAATGGAATTACTCGATGACATCAAAAATCTCTTATCCAAGCAAGGAAATCGAAAACTTAAAAAATATCTCAAATCTTCTGAGGTCATGGACTTGCTTCAGGTTAGTCCAGGAACATTACAGAACTTCCGCATCAACGGAACTTTGCCATATACAAAAGTTGGGGGTATTATCTATTACGATGCCGAAGAAATTCAAGGTGTAATGACTTCAAACCGTGTACACCACAAGCTAAACTCTTAAATAATGAACTATATAAAGCTACTAAACGCGGCTTTTGAAAAGTTCTATTTTGATGACCGCCTAAACCCTACCCATATCAGTTTATATATGGCCTTGTTCCAAGAATGGAACAGTAGCCGCTTTGCAAATGAATTCTATGTTAATCGTAGAGATTTGATGCTCGCATCAAAAATAGGTTCAAAATCCACTTATCACAGGTGTGTTACCAACCTAGATTCTTGGGGCTACTTGTCATACTACCCTTCAAATAATCCTTACAAGGGTAGTAAAATCAAGATGTACATTATCGGTACAAGTGATGAACCTGATACGGGACGGTACAGTCCCATATTAGAACAGGTTGCGGAACAGTACCGTCCCAATGGTGTACCGATAGCAGGACAGCACTATCCCATATCTGGACAAGTTGTGGACTCTCACCGTCCCGTGAGTGGACAAGTATTGGTATCTACTATAAACAATACCAAACAAGTAAACAATATAAAACAACCAAAGGGCAGGCAGGCAGTTATTGATTTTTTTGTTGAAAAAAGTTTTAATGCTGATGAAGGAAAAAAATTCTTCGAGCATTATGAAACTCGAAATTGGCAAACTAGCGATGGAAAAGAAATTAGAGATTGGCGTGCCTTAGCCCTCAACTGGATGGATAGAACCGAGCTTTTCGATGAAGAAAACAAACCAAACAAAAAACAAGCATCCCAAATCAAGGACAACTTGCGAACCACTAAAAACAAAGATTATGGACAACCCCTCTAAAATTACCGAAGGTGGCGTGGAATACTCGCTCGGAAAGTTTGATGGCAAAAGCGTTCTTTACGATTTTGACAAAATCTTGATTTATCTAAATGCAAAGGGAATGAAACTCTTTGGTCAGCAATTTAGAATCTATGATGAAGACACCGTTATCATTCGTAATCTTTGCTATTATTTCATCAAGGACAAAGAAAATTGTGAAAAGAACGGAATTGATATCGACAAAGGTATTTTACTTTCTGGTCCAGTAGGATGCGGAAAAACAACCTTGATGAAACTACTGCGCCATATCGTACCAATGCAAAGACCTTATGAAATGATTCCTTGCAGGAACGTGGCTTTCAGTTTTAACCACCTCGGTTTTAAAACCATTGAAGACTATGGAAATACCAGATTTTATTGCTTTGATGATTTAGGTATTGAACCTGCTGGAAGGTTCTATGGCAAAGATTTGAACGTAATGGGCGAAGTCATCTTATCTAGATATGAACTATACATTCAAACCAAACATAAAATTAAAACACACGCTACCACCAACCTCAATGCTGAAGAACTGGAAGAACACTATGGTAATCGGGTTCGTAGCCGAATGCGAGAACTGTTTAACTTGATTGCTTTTGATAAAGGTGCTGGGGACAAAAGAAAATAATTAAACTTTGGCAAATTTATTGTATTTTGCCAAAGTTTAATAAATGTAGTTACTTTGAATTATACAATAGAAAAAAAAATACCATCCTATTTTCAAGGGAATCAAACTATTTCTAAAAAAGATTTAGTTGATTGCATTCGCAAAGATTTTCCAAATCTGAAAGAAAGCTCGATTAACGTCTATTTGTCGAAACTAAAAAAAGAAGGGGTATTAAAAAATCCCACTAGAGGTATTTATGCGTTGCAGGGAAATAATGAATTTTGTCCGGTTATCAATAGTAAATTAAAGCGACTATTCAATAAAATCAAAAAGGACTATCCCTTCATAGACTTTTGTATTTGGAACACTATTTGGCTAAACGATTTAATGCGACACCAGCCATTTAAATTTTACACCATTGTTGAACTGGAAAAAGATGTAGCCCAATCCGTATTTTACAAATTAAAGGACAAAGGAAAACAAGTTTTTTTAGAACCCGATGCAGAAACTTTTGAGCTTTACATTCATAATAGTGATGATGTAATTATTATAAAACATTTGGTTTCGGAAGCACCTATAATCGAAACTAAAAATATCATAATACCATCACTAGAAAAACTTTTAGTGGATATGATTATCGATACCAACTTGTATGGTGCGCAACAAGGGGAATTAGATTTTATATACGAGTCGGCTTTTAGCAAGTTTGAAATCAATCAAGGTAAAATGAAACGTTATGCCCAAAGACGAAATAAGGAAAAAGAAGTAGAACATAGAATAAATTTAAATTTGGCAAAAAATTAATATTTTGCCAAAACTTAATATATATGATTAAAGAAAGTACATATCATCCAGAATGGATTTTTGAGGTCAAGCAAAAACTTGGCAGAAAGTATGATCCAAAACTTATAGAGAAGGTTATTTATGCCTTGATACTATTGGAACAATTAAAGATAAACGGTCTAGAATTTATTTTCAAAGGTGGAACCGCTTTGTTGTTAGCAACAAAAAAGCCAAAGCGATTTTCCATTGACATTGATATCATAACCGAACAAATTCAAAGCGATATAGACCCCATATTAGATACTATGTGTAGTAAAACTGTTTTCACACATTGGGAAGATGACAACAATAGAAAACATACACCTGATGCCCCTGTGGGACATTTTAAAACATATTATAAAAGCAACGTGGATGGAAGCATTGAGCCGATTTTATTGGATGTTCTTTATACCCCAAATCCATATCCTGAACTCACAGAAATCCCAATAGCTCACGATTGGATTCAAACAGAGGGCGAAATTACACAAGTAATGATGCCAACTTTTGACGCTATTTTAGGCGATAAACTAACCGCCTTTGCCCCAAAAACAACAGGAATTCTATATAGCAAAGGAAGACCTGTAGAGATTATCAAACAGTTATTCGATGTCGCTTTTTTAATGGAAAATATTTCTGATTTGACGGTGGTACGAACCAGCTATGCAAAAGTGGTTAAAGAAGAGCTTTCCTTTAGAAAATTAGATATAACCGCAGAGCAAGTACTAAACGATACGCAAGAAGCTTGTTTTGTGCTTTCAACTCGCGACACTAAATCTGAAGATTTTAAACATCTTCAAACAGGTATCAGTAATTTTACAAACTTTACCATTGAGAAATTCAATATTGAAGAAGCCATCATAGCATCTTCAAAAGTGGCATACTTGTCTGAACTAATCAAATCCCAAATCAATAATAAGATTGAAAGGTTTGATAACCCATTAGAGGTAAAAGACTGGTTGATTGAAAACCCTAAATACAATAAGCTCAACAAGCTTAAAAAGAATAATTCAGAGGCTTTCTTTTACTGGTATAAATCAATAATGCTTGATGAAAGAATGTAATTCAACCTCGAAATGATTTATATAACAAAATCACTTCTGAAATAAATTGCACTATAATCGCTTTTAAACTTTCGGTTAACTCTAAAAATATGTCTTTCATAATAATATTAGTTTTGGATTGATAGTAAAATAGCGTTGGCAGCGAATTGAATATTGGTAGCATTTGAAATATAAGTACCTTCATCTTTATTAGATAAGAAACCCAATTCCAAAAGCACGGAAGGACAAAAACCAACTGTTTCTCGAAGCACTTGAAAGTTGGCAAACTTCACACCTCTACTTTCATATCCTATCGCTGTGCAAAGCATTTTTTCAATTTGATAGCCGACAAAAATAGATTCTTTAGAATACTTCGCTTGTTTCTTTGAAGCATAAACTTCAATTCCTCTTGCATTTGGATTATCCGAATGATTACAATGCAACGACACAAATAAATCTGCTTTTAAGATTTTGGCGAGCCTTATTCTATCAGATAATGAAATAAGTGTGTCCTTATACCTGGTCAAATAAATATCTAAAGGTTTTCCTAATTCTTTATTTAGCTTCAAAATGGCATTCGCAATATCCAATACGATGTCCTTTTCTTGAATTTTATTTATACCTATTGCACCAGAATCTTTTCCACCGTGTCCAACGTCAATAATTATCCGTTTTTGAGCACTCGTTTCTTGTCCAAAAACGATACACATTTTTAGAAGCAAAAAGACAAAACTGACGTTTTTGAGCACTTTTTTCATTTTCAATTTTCAGGTTATCAACAACTTCCTTTCAAAAAATCATAGGATTTGATGCTAAATAATAACAAACGAATTCAAATAGAATCAAATAATATTTTATTCACAAATTACTGATTTACAGTGTTTTATGTTCAAATATATGTAAATTTCTAATAACGAAAACAACATAAAAATTTAAACAATTTTATTATGAAAAAATCACTCTATTTAGCATCATTTCTTTCGCTCTTATCCACTTCACTTTTTGCTCAAATTGGTGGTATTGAAGATTCAGTTAATGATGTTGGCGACACTATCAGAACTATTTTTCCAATTTTATTAGGTGTCATCTTCCTAGTTGGCTTCCTGTTTAATGCAGGACATTTCTTTGGGGAAAACGCAGACCTTAAAAAAGGAATAACTAGAGTACTTGTATTTGTTTTGATTGCTGGCGCAGTAGTCGGCATCTTCACATACCTAATAGGAATCGTAGTCTAACCCTCTAAGAGGGATTTAAATTACCAAGCTGTATGAAAAAATACGAAGTCTATAAAAACATCAGAAAACGGGCGGTCATTTTTGGGCTGCCTATTTCCTTGTTTGCATTAATGATGGTTGCGATTCTTGCCTCGTTATTAATCATCATTTTTTCATTCAGCTTCTTAATGATAATAGGTGTTATGGTTTTTAATGCAGCCTTATACATCGCTCTTACAAGGATGGCTAATAACCCACAACTTTTTCAAACAGCTAAAGCCTTTCCTGGAATAATAAGTAACAAAAGAAATTCTGGCTTCGATTATGAACAAGATTAATCTTTCTGCATATAACCCTATTACGGATATTCAAGACAATATCATATTTGCCAATAATGGCAATGTGGTCTTGTGCTATGAAGGAACGCTACCAGAAATTTATTCCTTATCCGAAAAAGACTTCGAGGACATACACGGTGCTTGGTTTCAGGCTTTAAAATCATTGCCCATTGGTACGGTGGTTCAAAAACAGGATATCTACCTAAAGAAAACATACACTTCAGAAAAGCTTCCGAATACAACCTTTTTAGAAAAAGCGACCCACGACCACTTCAAAGGGCGTGATTATATGGAACATCGTTGCTTTTTGTTCTTTACGCTCACTAAGAACAAAGCGTTGAATAATTCAAAATATGTAAACCCTTTTCGTAAAGTTTCCAAAGGAATTGTTCAACAATTGGATGATAACGTTAAGAGCTTCATCGGTTCAGTAAGCGATTCTATCTCCTTTATAAATAATAGCCGAAAGATGACCTTCGTTTCGCTTAAAGCGAAAGAGATACAGCAACTCACAAATGGCTATTTCAATGGCTTCAATGATGGGTTTGATACCGATATCATACTAGATAAAAAAAGCGTCAATATTGGCGAAAACCATTTTGATGCCCTGGCTATCAATAGCGAACTGTGCTTTGGCGAAAGTGTACAGAGTAGCAAGACCAATGAGAAATTCACATCTGACGATTTTGTGTTTCATCAAGGGTTTATTGATGGCTTAGGGCTTACGCTTAATGAGAATCACATAGTCAATCAAATCTTGTATTTGGATGACAAACAGAAGTGGCGCAAGCTGCTTGATAAGAAAGTTGAAGAACTGAACAAAAGCTCCAATTTCGGCTCTCAGAACAAAGTGGTACTAGGCAAAATTCAACACATTCTCGAGCAGATTAATGCCGATGATAATGCACGAATAATCCGTGGTCATCTAAACATTGTGTATTGGGATAAGACCCCTGAAAATTTAAGTCGAATCGGTTCAAAAATTAAAACTGAGTTTAAAGAACTGGACATCATTCCATACTATCCAAGAGGCGAAGAGCGGAAGAACTACATCCTTAATAGTTACTGCTGTTTTTCTTCTAATTTTTCAAATAACGACTTATATGTAACGGATTTGAAACACGCTTTATGTCTGTTCATTAATAACACCAATTACAATTCGGATGCCACAGGAATCATCTTTAACGATAGAGAACATAATGTACCTGTTCTAAAAGATGTTTGGGACGAACGCAAGAAACGTATAAAAGCACGAAACTTTGCGATTTTTGCGCCAACAGGCGAAGGAAAATCCTTTTTGGCAAATAATATTTTACGCCAATATTTTGAAAGTGGTGTCCGTTTGGTAATCATCGATTTGGGTGGTTCATATACCAAATTCGCAAAACTATACCCTGAGAAATATACCGTACTTAGATATGAAAGCGGAAAGAACTTAGGCATCAACCCTTTTTACATCAGCGATGTAAAAGATTTGACGCCTGAACGGTTGGAAGATTTATCTGTCTTCTTGTTTGAGCTGTTCGCTTCAGATTTAAAAGTGACCAAGGCACAATCGGTTTCTATCAAAAAAATACTGAAACATTATTACGATAGTACACTAGAAAATCACTCATTGGATGGATTTTACAGCTTTATAGAAAGGCATCAAGAAAAACTTCTTGACGACTTAAAAATCCATCCCGACTACTTCAACGTCACAAGCTTTTTGCACGTAATGTCAGAATATGTCGGCGATGGTCTATACAGTTTCCTATTTGAAGTCAGCGAAGACCAAACCTATAAAATAGAGGACAAACGATTAATTGTTTTTGAACTGGATGAAGTCAAAGACAATAAGGAAATCTTATCTGTAATGTTAAAACTCATAAAATCGGCTATCCAAAGAACTATTTGGAAAAACCGTGCTGAAAAAGGTATCATCCTATTTGATGAGTTTGCCAAGCAGTTAAAGTTTGACAACGTACTGGAAAGTGTAGAATTCTACTACCAAGCTATTCGTAAACAAAATGGTGCTATTGGTATTATTCTGCAATCTATTAATCAGCTACCCAATAATTCCACATCAGCAAGCATACTGGAAAACACACAAATCATCTACAGCCTAAACAATGAAAAAGGCTATGACGAATTAGTTAAACGTCTCAATCTATCCAGCCACGACCTTAATCAATTAAAGTCTATCAAAAACAACCTTTCTGGACCACAGAAGTACACCGAAATGTTTATCAAAATAGGAAAGGAAAGTAACATTTTTCGTCTTGAAGTTCCGAAAGAAGTGTACGCAGCTTACTTGACCGATGGACAGGAAAATGAAGAAATAATGAAGCTCTACAATGAGCATAACGATATGGAAAAAGCAATAATTCAATTCACATCTAAAACATAATATTATGAAATCGAAGATTCACGAATACCAAAACAAATTTTCACCAATAAGTAAAACAAAAATCTTAGTACTAGCAATCGCATTGCTGTTTAGCTTAAATATTAAAGCCCAAGGAATGCCCACTTATGACAACACCAATTTTATCAGTTTGGTAAAACAACTTTTGGAATCAGGTAAACAGACGGCTCAAATGATTAAGTCTGTAAAATTCTTAAAAGATGCTAAAGAAGCCATCGAGCAAGTATCGAGCGTGGTTCAACAACTTAATGCTGTCCAAGAAATTGCAGACAACAATCAGCACCTTATAAATGTAATGCAAAATGATTTACAAGACATACTAAACTCTCCATACATTAAACCCGATGAAGTTAGTAGAGTTGTAGAATCCTTCGATGCCATAGTTCAAAACTCATTAGAAACGGTAGATTTTATTGATGAAATTCTATCCAGCGATTACCTAAAAATGAGCGATGCCGAACGCGCTGAAATCCTAAAGCAGAAAGAAATGGAATCCAAGCAAATGGTGTCTAACATCATTACAAAAACCAAACGCTATAAGAATATTATTTCCTTCAGAAAAATGCAAGACAAAGTCAATAACCGCGAAACAGAATACTAAAAATGACCGCAACCATTCTTTTAGGGATTGGACTGGAATACATAGATGCGGTTTTCCAGACCATACAGAGCAGCAACTTTTCGCAATACACCATTGCCGGAATGAAAACGCTTGCTGTTCTGTTCTTTTTAATCAATATTCTTAAAAAATATAATGAAGGTGTAGCGGATAAAGATGGTTACACCTGGGGATTAAGTCCAGGGGATTTGATGAAGAATTTTGCCATCGTCATATTAGTAATTTTCTCAACGCAGGTGTTAGGGTTTTTTGATGGTATTTTAGTGGCCATTGAAGGACAATATCGAGGCACAGCACCTGCTTTGCTTCCTTTGCAAATGCAAGACATTCCCATAGAAGAAGACGTTAGTATCATCGAGGTTGCGCAAGCAGCTATGACGCTCTTATATGAAGCTTTAGTAACACCACTCTACGGTTTCAAGATATTTGCATTTATCATAAGTCTTTTTCTTTGGATTTTGGATTTGTTTATCTATCCGCTATTTCTTGCAGAACGCTATTTTTTATTAGGTATAATGCAAGCCTTTTTTCCATTGGTTATAAGTCTAGCAGTTTTTGAAAAGTTTCGTTCGCTTGCCTACACGTTTTTTAAATTGTACGCTGCGGTCTATATGTTGGTGCCTGCTTTCTTTCTAGTAAACGTATTTATCAATGCGCTCTACACGGAAATGAACACTAACTTTTGGACCAACTTGTTTGGTACAGATGTAGGTCAAGGCTTTTTTGCACCTGTTGTGCAACTCGGTTCAGTAGGCTTTATCGTTTTCTTGAAATTCAAACTCTATAGACGTGCAACGTCCTTTACACTCAGATTGTTTACCAGTTAATCCAATTCAGAATGAAAACACCATACAAAAATATCTATAACGTCTTAAAATTGAATCGATTTATCGTTTTGGCAGTCGTTGTCTGTGCATTGCTGTCTAGTACCTTTTCAGTCTGGATGGCATTCAACACAAATCAAAATGCGCTAAATAGTGCTTTTGCAATTAATACCGATGGTAGTATTATTCCTTTGAAACTCGTTACCCAAAAAGAAAATTTTCAAGTAGAAGCTTTATCACATTTAGATCTATTTCACAAGTACTTCTATAACATTGATGCGAGTAATTATGAGCGTAATTTAAAAAAAGCACTTTGGTTGGGTAATAGTACAATTGATAATCTATACCGACAGAAAAAAGCTGATGGTGTTTATAATCGGCTATTACAATATTCATTGGTTCAAAAAGTCTTGAGTATCAATTCAAAAGTTATAGAGAATAAGAACTCTTACAGTTTTACAACTACAACCATATTTGAAATAAATAGAGGCTCTATTGTCGATACCTATGAACTAGTTTCAACCGGAAACCTAATTATGGTTGACCGAAACTTCCCAAACAATCCGCACGGATTATTGATTACCGATTACTTCGAAAACACTTTAAAAAAACTAAATAATGAAAGTTGAAAGCCCATAATGGGCATTTAAAAACCACTATTATGAAGATTGAAAAGAACAAAATAGTATTTGCAGCAGTATTGGCTGTGATTTTCATATTCCTGATTTCATATTCCGTGATGGTAATGGGCGATGATGAAAGTGAAAATGAAAACCTTGAACAGACCCTGATACCCAATTTAGAAGAAAATCAAAAGGAATATGATTCTAAACTGGATGCCATAAATGATTTGAAAGAAGTGCGTGAGAATAACGCACCTAGCATCTACGATGAAAAATTTTTGGATTCAACAGGTCTTTACAATCCTGATCTACCAGAACAGGAAAAGAAACGTATCGTAGATAGTATTTACGAGGCTGGCAAAATTCAATATTCTGAAAAGCGATATCAAAACTTTGGGCAAAAGAAAGTCGCTCAAAAAAGCACACAGCAAATTGACTCAGCCGATATCAAAAGAGAACAAAAAATAGAAGCTAAAGAATTGGGCTTGGAACATCAATTGTTCTTTGCTGCTTCGCCGAAACCAAACGAAGTTTCGATTATTGGCAATACAGATGAAACCATTTATGTGGTTGTTGATGGCGACCAAATTGTGAAAGTAAATACTCGATTACGAATGCGACTAACCAAAGATGCAACAATCAATAATAAATTGATGCCAAAGAACACACCTGTTTTTGGATTTATAAGTTTTCAGCCCAATCGGGCTTTAATTGAGATTGAAAATATAAAACATCATCCCACCAAACTCAAAGCCTTCGATTTATCGGATGGCAGTGAGGGCATATATGTACAAAACAATTTTCGAGCAGAAGCTACTACCGAAGTTATAGATGATATTGTTAGCGACATCAATATTCCTACCGTTCCACAAGTAGGCGGAATTACAAAGGTGTTTAGGCGTAACAATCGAAACATAAAAGTAACCGTACTAAATAATTACAGATTAATTCTAAAACCAAAATTATGAGCCTATAATGGGCATTTAAAAACGCACTCTTATGAAAAAGCATATCATTATTTCAGCTCTTATAATTATGTCCGCTATCGCACCTCGATTGTGCTGGGCACAAGCTACAACGCAAACAAACACGGTCCTCGACACTATTTACGCAAACGACACTAAAAATGTTGCGCTATTTTTCCCAGAACCTATACGTCAGGGTATAACTGGTTCGGATAATTTTGTTTTTACCTACAATCGTGAGAAAGAACAATACTTTGGATTACTTCAGGCAAAGCCTGGGAAAGAAAGTAATCTACTGGTAGTCAACAGAAATGGATCAATTTTTTCGTATATTGTGAGGTATAAAAAGCAACTGTCTCAGCTCAATTACTTCATTCCTTTATCAAATAGTATTGGGAATGAAAAGCCATTAGTAAGTGATTCTATTCAGACTGCAACTGTTAAAGATAGTATAGACAACAGAACGTATTATTATCACAAATTCTGCTCTTATCTTCTTAACAGAAACCAGCGTATAGGTCGAATTAAGAAGCGAAATGACGGTATCATTTTGAGTATTGAGAATATAGTTTTTGATAAGGAAGAGCTTTATTTTGTTATCCAAATTGAGAATAAATCTACCTTGGATTACGATTTGAATTTTCTAAACCTTTCGATTGAAACACGACAAAAAGGCAAGAGAAAATCGTTACAAAAACTGATTCAAGAACCCGTATATAAGTACAATTTACTATCTAGAATAGCGGAAGGTAAAGTTGTTAGATTGGTTTATATAGTGCCTAAGTTTTCAATAAGCAATGACCGTAGATTGGTTGTAGAGCTGAATGAGAAAAATGGGGAAAGAGAACTAAAATTGAAGGTGTCGCACAAATATATCAATAACCCAAATTAATATTATTATGAAAAAAATCGTCATTTGTTCGTTATTAGTTCTATTCATTTCCTGTTCAGGAAATAAAAATACGTCCCCTTCAGAAACCGCAAAAATTGTTTCGGAAAGCTTTTTCTCAAAAGATGAATCAGTTCTTAAAAAGCATACAACATTAGAAGAATATAGTAGTTTGATTACGGTTCAAAGTATGATGCCAGAATCAGATAAAGACATCGAGGTAGAAATCTTAGATGAAGCCACAGATGGAGACATTGCTTGGGTAAAATATAGCACTACCTATGATGGAAAATCTGGTGTTTTCAAATTAGCCAAAGAGAATGGACAATGGAAAGTGACCAGCAAAGGACCGAGAGAGAAAGGGCCTTTTTGAAAAAGAACTTTTATTAATTCTTTTCGAGGTTGATTTGCCAATATCCTTGCGTACCGCCGTTATGTGTTAAAAACTCTTTATTCTTAATATCTATAATATGTTTTCCAACAGCAAATTCGTTTATTCTTAAATTTCAGTAGAAGTAATAGAAGTATGGTTTGCAATTAATTGAAGGACTTATTTTTGTCTTTTAGCCAGATCTTCAGTTGCATCAATTACACCATCTTATTGCTTAGCCTTTTCATTAACCTCTGCTGCAGTTTCTTTAGCAAAAAAAGTAATTCCAAAGAAGTTAATTGAAAAAAATAAAGCTCCCTTTTTCGTAATGCTATGAGATTCGAGGAATGCCGGAACCCAATAGTTCTAACAATTCCAAATCTTTGAAAATCTCGTCTTTTATAAATTGGCAACCAGCAAAAACAATTTTTAGAACTTTTGCCACAAGAGTTTCAACGCAAATAAGCAGTTCCCCTTGGTAAATAGTTAGGCTTATTCGAAAGGTCGGTTGATGATTATCTAAACAACCCTTTACCAATGCTTTTGTAGAAACCAAAGACAGGGCATTATGGAAAAGAGACCCAATAATGAAGAGAATTGATTTAAACTTGTATATTTGCCCAAGTTCGGACAAGTCAATAAATGGTTCAATATGGGTCAACATCTTTCATTAGCGGTTAAAAATAACTACTCTTTCTACAATAAACTATTGCTTGAAAGGAAGTCTATTTTTTCAGAAGTAATTGAAATTAATAGCAAAGCTAATAACCATAATTTTATTGAAAGTATAGAACCGGTTGTTTACCCTGAGCTTGAGAATGATAAAATGAAATTATTGGTAAGAGTTAAACTCAATAACCACCATTTTTTCGAGATAAAACTAAAGTTAAAGGAATTTACACCAGCTCCATTTTTCAGGTTTGATAGTGATGGTACTACCCATCATAATAGAATAGACGGAATCCCTCTTAATGAGCAAGCAATCACAACACCTCATTTTCACAAGTTCAATGAAAACGGTATTGAAATAGCCTACAAAACGGATAAGTTGTTAGACCCAAAAGAAAGCAAGGCATTAGAAGATATAAACCTTTGTATTATTCATTTTTTCCACGAATCAAACACAAGATTAAAGAATGATGATTTTCCCGAAATCAAAATAATGTCTGACACCTTAGGTTTTAAAATGACTAAGGAAGACCCTAATCAAAATATTGCCTTCCTATGAATCTATTAGAAATTTTCACAGATATAAAAAATGCTTTTGGAGGCTTATGGCAAACCAAACAGAGAGGTAATTCATTAGAAATTATTACCCCATACGCTACGACCAACAATCGTTTTGTTTCAGTATTTCTATCCAAGCAAGGTGATGATTATGTTATTTCTGATGGTGGTTGGTTAAATAGTGGAGTGTATGAAGTTGCAATAGGTGAAGAAACTTGCTTTTTAAAAATACTATACCATTTCCAAAACTCTTTTGAAATAAAGCAAATTGCAAATGCTGAAGGCATTACATACTACTACCTAAAAACAGCCAATGCAATAGATATACCCTCTAAACTGTTTGACCTTACTTTATTCATTCAAAATATAGTAAGCGTTTCAGAAATAGCATTTGATGACAAAGAAGAAAAGGAAACCAAAGAAAGATTTGTTTCAATAGCAAATGAATACTTGAAATCATTTGCCAACAGAGAGAAATTGAAACTAAATCAATATCTAATACCTGAGAAAAAAGACATTAAGTTCAATGCTATTTACAATAATACACCAAGCACACTGTCTTTGGTAAATTACGTTACAGGTAGCTCAAACTCTTATTTTTCAAATAGTATTTCAAAAGCAAATATGCTTTTTCAAATGGCTGATGATTCAAGTGCTAAAGAATTTATTAAATCAAAAGTATCCATCATAGACAATACAGCAGATGGTTATGTGCCTGAAAAATTAGCAGGTTATTTATATCATTTAGAACACCACACAGGTTCACTTTTAGTGAACTGGAGCGAAAAAGAAAGACTTCAATCAATACTCAATTAAGATGACAAAGAAAGTATTTCATACCAACACCTTAGGCGATAAACTTCGGCAGTTAAGAGATGAAAAAAACTTAATGCAAAGAGAAGTTGGGGCAGTAATAGAAGTTGACGGAGCATTTATAAGCAAAGTCGAAAATAGCGAAAAACCAATCAACAGAAAGCACCTTGCAACATTAAGTAAGTATTTCAAGGTGGAAGAAGATGATTTGCAAACGCTTTGGTTAGCTGATAAAATATACAATATGACAAAATCAGAACCAACAGCTATGGAATCATTAAAAATTGTTTTACAAAGAATTAAAAGGAATTAAAATAGATGGCTAAAAAAAAGGAATCAACCCAGGAACCAATTGAGAAACAGCTTTGGAAAGCAGCAGATAAACTGCGAAAAAATATTGATGCAGCAGAATATAAACATATTGTATTAGGCTTAATCTTTCTAAAATACATATCTGATTCTTTTGAAGAACTTTATGCCAAACTAAAAGCAGGTGAAGGCGAATATGCAGGTGCTGACCCAGAAGACAGAGACGAGTACAGAGCAGAAAATGTATTCTTTGTGCCACCTTCTGCAAGATGGTCTTATTTACAAGGTAGAGCCAAACTTCCTGAAATAGGTAAAGACATTGATAATGCAATGGATGCTATTGAAAGAGACAATGCTTCACTAAAAGGAGTACTACCCAAAGCATTTGCCAAAGAGAATTTAGACCCTACCAGTTTAGGGCAACTCATTGATTTGATTAGTAACATTGCTTTAGGTGATGAAGTAAGCAGAAGTCAAGATTTATTGGGGAAAGTATATGAGTATTTTTTAGGTGAATTTGCTTTAGCTGAAGGTAAAAAGGGCGGACAGTTCTACACGCCTGAGAGTATTGTAAAACTATTGGTAGAAATGCTACAACCATATAAAGGTAGAGTGTTTGACCCTTGTTGTGGTTCAGGTGGTATGTTCGTTCAGTCTGAAAAATTCATTTTGGCTCATCAAGGTAAAATCAATGATATTTCCATTTACGGGCAAGAAAGCAATCAGACTACTTGGCGTTTGGCTAAAATGAATTTAGCCATTAGAGGGATTGATAGCTCACAAGTAAAGTGGAACAATGAAGGCTCATTTTTAAACAATGCACATAAAGATTTAAAAGCAGATTACATTATCGCAAATCCTCCATTTAATGATAGTGATTGGAGCGGAAATCTTTTAAGAAGTGATGCAAGGTGGTCTATCGCACCACCCCCAATAAACAATGCAAATTTTGGTTGGGTTCAACATTTCTTATATCACTTAAATAATGAAGGAAAAGCAGGGTTTGTTCTATCAAATGGTGCGTTATCGTCAAACACTTCTAATGAAGGAGAAATAAGGTCAGAGTTTGTGAAAAGAGACTTAGTGGAATGTATTGTTATGCTTCCAAGCTCTTTATTCTTCAATACAGGTATTCCAGCTTGTTTGTGGTTTATGAGGAAACAAAAGACCAAAAGAAAAGGTGAGATTTTATTTATTGATGCTTCTGATTTAGGGTATATGATTAATCGTAAAAACAGGGCTTTTGCCGAATCTGATATTCAACAAGTAAAAGACACTTATCATAACTGGTTAAATAATCCAAGTGAATATGAAGATATTAAGGGCTTTTGTAAGTCAGCAACACTTGAAGCTGTAGAAAAACATAAATATGTTTTAACTCCAGGAAGGTATGTTGGCATTCCAGACCTTGAAGATGATGGTATTCCTTATGAAGATAAGATTAATGAAATTCAAAAGGATTTAAGTTTTCAATATGAAGAATCAAAAATAATTGACGAATCTCTATTAAAGAACCTTAAAAAAGTTGGTATTGAATTATGAGCGAAAGGATAGAAACAGAATTAGGTTTACTTCCTAAGGATTGGGATTTAGTGCCATTGGGTGATTTACTCTACATAAAAGGACGTATTGGTTGGAAAGGTTTAAAAAAATCTGAGTACATCCAAGAAGGCTATGCTATAATAAATGGTGAGCAAATAAAAAATGATGAAGTAAACTGGGCTACAGTAGGTCGAATTCCAAAAGAAAGGTATGACGAAAGTCCAGAAATTATGCTTCAACAGGATGATATTTTAATGACCAAAGATGGTACAATTGGAAAAATAGCTTATGTAGATAAATTACCTGAACCAGCAACTGTTGCAAGTGGTGTTTTTGTTATAAGACAAAATTCTGAAAAGCTAAACCAACGCTATTTGTACAATTATTTTAGGTCTCATTTTTTTAAGCATCTAATAAAAAGTAGAACAGAAGGTTCTGTAATACCTCATTTATATCAAAGAGATTTTAAAGAGATGTTGATTCCTCTTCCTAATCCTAAGGAACAAGAAACAATTGCTGATACATTATTTAGTATTAGCAGAAAAATTAAAAATTTAGAATCAACGAATGAAACATTATACAACTTAGCTAATATCATTTTTGAAGAAAATATAAAGCTTGATAATGAAAGTGACAATTCAATTAGTACTGAAATAGGTTTAATACCGAGTAACTGGCAGGTTGTCAAATTGATTGATTGTCTTACCATATTAATAGACAATAGAGGTAAAACACCTGTATATGTTGATGAAGGAATACCTGCATTAAGTGCAAAGTTTGTAAAAGGTGGTGAAATAATTCGCCAACACCAAATGAATTACGTTAGTCAAGAACTATGGGAAGCAAGCGAGAAACTTCAAGAAAGGGATATAATTATGACTTCAGAGGCTCCATTAGGTGAGTTGTATTTTGTTTTAGGTAACACTAATTATTACCCTGCACAAAGAGTATATACATTAAGAACCGACAAAGCAATTCTTCCCTCTGAATATTTGTATTTATGGCTTAATTCACGATATGGTAAATATCTTGTTTCAAGAAGGGGTTCTGGCTCTACTGTTCAAGGAATTAAACAATCCGAACTTAAATTAGTGGAAGTCCTAATACCAGATGAAAAAACAATTGAAAGACTAACGCCAATTTTTCAAGACATTTTTAAAAAAAGGCAAATCAATTTTGATGAAATAAAAACATTAAAGCATTTAAGAAAAACACTTTTGCCACGATTATTGAGTGGAGAAATCAGACTTGATTAGTATCTAAAAATCATTAAAATTAAAAATCATTAACCTTTTAAGTAATTAATTTTGTAACTTTGCAATGGAATTATCGTATAAAAATAACAAGCTGAAGAAGTCGCTCGATACTGATAAAGGTATAGCAAAGAGTTACGGCACATTAGCAAAAAAGGTAAAGTTGCGTATCACTCAGCTTAAAAACGCAGATAATTTAGAGGTGATCTCAAAATTACCTGTATTACGATTGCACCAACACATAGGCAAAGGGAAAGGCAGTTGGTCAATAGACATTCAAGAAAATTGGAGAATACTATTTATAATAAACCAAGACCCTATACCAACCTTAGAAGATGGTGGAGTAGATTTAAAAGCGATAACCATTATAAGTATTGAGTCTGTAGAAGACCCTCACTAACTTAAAAAGGAAACAAAATGACTGATTTAAAATTAAAAAAATCCTTACTCTCTTGCCCAGGCGATAGTATTCAAGAGCATATAGACCATATAGGTATGTCGCAAGCAGAATTAGCAGAGCGTTTAGGGAGGTCTGTTCCTAAACTTAATGAGTTAATCAAAGGAAAAGCACCAATAACTAAAGAAACAGCCACCAAATTAGAATACGTTTTAGGTGTGCCTGCAAGTTTTTGGATAAACTTAGAACGTACCTACCAAGATGAATTATTGGAGATAGAGCAAATGGAATATCTTGAAACTTGCAAAGAGTGGGTTCAAGGTTTTCCTACAAAAGAGCTAAAGAATTGGGGATTATTGCCGGATACCAACGAAAAGACAATTTTAGCAGAAGGCTTGTTAAAATACTTTAGAATTGCAACACCAAATGAATGGCACGCTATTTACCAAGAAAGCTCATTAGCTTTTAAAATAGAATTAAAGCATACTGTTCATCCACAAGCCATTTCAGTTTGGTTGCGTTTAGGAGAATTACAAGCTGAAAAAATAAAATTAGATACATTTGACAAAAAGAAGATTAGAGCAAATTACAGCTCTTTTCAAAGTATTTGCTACAACCATTCCGATAATTGGTTAGAAGAATTGCAAGCACTTTGTGCTTCTTGCGGTATTGCAATAGTCTATACACCTTGTATTAAAAAAGCACCAATTTATGGAGCTTCCAGATGGATAAAAAATTATTCAACACCACTAATTCAATTAACAGATAGACGAAAAGACTACAACGCCTTTTGGTTTTCCTTTTATCACGAATTAGGGCATATTTTATACCACGGCAAAAAAGATATTTTTATTGAAGGGTTGGAAGAAATTGTTCCAGATAAAGACAAGGAAGATGAAGCAGATGCATTTGCAGCACGTATGTTATTATCAGAAAAAGAAAGAAATGAGTTATCTAAATATCCAAAATTTGATAGAGAGTTAATTTTAAAACTAAGTGATAAATTTAAAAAACACCCTGGTATCATTGTAGCCCAAGTACAAAGACAATACAGACATTTGTATAAAAATGTACGTTTGAATAGCTTAAAAACTAAGGTAGAATTTACTGACTTAACTATTTAAGCTATGGCTAAAATTACTGAAAACGACATAGAATTATATGCTATAGAAGAATTAGAAAACCTTGGGTATTCCTATATCTATGGTCCAGATATTGCACCTGATACAGATGCACAAGAAAGAACCTCTTTTGATCAAGTAATTCTTACAGAAAGGCTTCAGAAAGCAATAGACCGTATAAATCCAAGTATTCCAAGTAATGCTAAAGAAGATGCTCTAAAACAAGTATTGCGTATAGGTACACCTGATTTATTAACCGATAATGAAACGTTTCATAAAATGCTCACAGAGGGCATAAATGTAACCTATCAAAAAAACGGAAGCCAAAGAGGAGATATTGTAAAATTAGTTGATTTTGATACGGTAAATAACAATGAATTTAATGTTATCAATCAGTTTACTGTTATTGAAAATAACAACAACAAAAGACCAGATGTAATTCTATTTATAAATGGTTTACCCTTAGTAGTCATAGAGCTAAAAAATGCAGTAGATGAAAATGCAACAATAAGGTCGGCTTACAAGCAAATACAAACCTATAAAGCTACCATTCCATCATTATTTACCTACAACAGCATATTGGTAATTTCAGACGGTACAGAAGCCAAAGCAGGTTCATTATCGGCAGGATTTACTCGTTTTATGTCTTGGAAAACAGCAGACGGAGAAAGTGAAGCATCACATCTTATTCCTGAAATGGAAACGCTTATCAATGGGATGCTAAATAAAGAAACCGTTTTAGACCTTATTCGTCATTTTATTGTATTTGAAAAATCTAAAAAAGAAGATTTAAAAACAGGTATTACCACTATTGAAACGGTAAAGAAAATAGCAGCCTATCATCAATATTATGCAGTTAACAAAGCAGTTAAAAGTACCCAATTAGCAAGTGTAGAAGATGGAGACAGAAAAGGTGGAGTTGTATGGCATACACAAGGCTCTGGAAAGTCTTTATCAATGGTTTTCTATTCAGGTAAGATAGTTTTAAATCTAAACAACCCTACCATATTAGTCATAACAGATAGAAATGATTTAGACGACCAATTATTTGACACCTTTGCTTCATCCACTCAATTATTAAGACAAACACCGGTACAAGCTGAAAATCGCCATCACTTAAAAGAGTTGCTAAAAGTTGCATCAGGTGGAGTTGTTTTTGCAACCATTCAAAAATTCCAACCAGAAGAAGGAAACATTTTTGAAACCCTTTCAGAACGTAAAAACATAATTGTTGTAGCAGATGAAGCCCATAGAACACAGTATGGTTTTAAAGCTAAAACAATAGATGAAAAAGATGCAGATGGTAATGTGGTAGGTAATAAAGTAGTTTATGGTTTTGCAAAGTATATGAGAGATGCTTTGCCAAATGCCACTTATTTAGGTTTTACAGGAACACCTATTGAAAATACAGACGTAAACACATCAGCAGTATTTGGGAACTATGTAGATATATATGATATAGCCCAAGCAGTAGAAGATGGTGCAACAGTTAGAATATTTTATGAAAGTAGATTAGCCAAAATTGCCTTAACAGAAGAAGGTAAAAAAATGGTTGAAGATTTAGATGAGGAATTAGGCGAAATAGAATTAACCGAAACCCAAAAGGCTAAAGCAAAATGGACAAAATTAGAAGCCTTAGTCGGAAGCGAAAGAAGAGTAAAAAGTATTGCTAAAGATGTAGTAACACACTTTGAAGCTCGGCAAGAGGTTTTTGAAGGTAAAGCAATGGTAGTTTCTATGTCGAGAAGAATAGCAGCAGAATTATACAAAGCTATTACCACTTTAAGACCAGATTGGCACAATGACGATTTAGACAAAGGAGCAATAAAAGTAATAATGACTGCATCATCTTCTGATGGTCCAGAAATGGCAAAACATCATACCACAAAGCAACAGCGTAGAGCATTAGCAGACCGTATGAAAGACCCAAAAGACGAATTAAAATTAGTAATAGTTCGAGATATGTGGTTAACAGGTTTTGATGCTCCTTCTATGCACACTCTTTACATTGACAAGCCAATGAAAGGCCATAATTTAATGCAAGCTATTGCAAGAGTAAATAGAGTTTATAAAGATAAACCAGGTGGTTTAGTTGTTGATTATTTGGGTATAGCATCAGACCTTAAAAAGGCATTAGCCTTTTATTCAGATAGTGGTGGTAAAGGAGACCCAACCATTGCACAGGATCAAGCAGTACAACTAATGTTGGAAAAAATAGAAGTTGTATCGCAAATGTTTTTAGAGAAACCAGAGCAAGGCTATTCCAGCGATTTTACTTCATTAGTAGAAGATCCATCCGTTCCATATTTAGGGAGAAATAAAGGTTTATTGTATGAAGAATATTTTACAGCTGATACCAAAACTAAACTTAAAATAATATTAGCAGCAGAAGAGCATATTTTGAGTATTGAAGATGGTAAAAAACGTTTTATCAATGAAGTTACAGCATTGTCTAAAGCGTTTGCAATTGCTATACCTCACGAGCAAGCATTAGATGCTAAAGATGAAATAGGCTTTTTTCAAGCGGTTAAATCAAGGCTTCAAAAATTCGATACTACTGGCTCAGGTACATCAGATGACGAAATAGAATCAGCTATCAGACAAGTAATTGATAAAGCATTAGTTTCAGATGGTGTGATAGATGTGTTTGATGCAGCAGGTATCAAGAAACCTGACATTTCAATCCTATCTGATGATTTCCTTATGGAAATCAAAGATATGGAGCATAAAAACTTAGCATTAGAAACATTAAAAAAATTGCTTAATGACGAAATAAAATCAAGAGCAAAAACAAATCTAATACAGAGTAAATCCTTAATGGAGATGCTTGAAAATTCTATTAAAAAATATCAAAATAAAATTCTTACAGCAGCAGAAGTAATAGAAGAATTGATAGAGTTAGCCAATAGCATAAAAAATAAAGACAAAGCCGATAAAGACACAGGCTTAACCAATGAAGAATTAGCCTTCTACTATGCAATTGCTGAAAATGAAAGTGCCAAAGAAGTATTAGGTAATGAGGTTTTAAGAGAATTAGCAGTCTATTTATCAGAAGTTGTAAAAAACAATGCTACAATAGACTGGACGATTAAGGAAAGCGTAAGAGCTAAACTGAAAGTAATGGTAAAAAGAGCCTTAAGGAAGTTTGGCTATCCACCAGACCTTCAAAAATTAGCAACAGAAACCGTATTAAAACAAGCAGAGTTGTTAGCGAACCATTGGACTAAATAATTAAAATAAAATTAGCTCTTATTTATGAAAATATGTAGTGTTAAAATAGAAAACTTTAAGGCATTCAATTCAGTTGAGATACCTTTAAATCCAAAATTCAATGTTATTATTGGGGAAAATAATATTGGTAAATCTACATTATTTGAAGCTATCCATTTATGGATGTTAGGCTACAAAAGTTTAATTCAAGCAAATGGTAAAAGTTTTTATGGTTCAAATACACTCAGATATATCTCTTTTGATAGTTTGTACTTTTTAAGAATAACGAATATAAATGACGTTTTTCATTCAAATAAGAAAACAGCATCTATAACCATAAATATTCTACTCGAAGAGAAAATTTATTCTCTTAAAATAAAATTTGAGAAACCTGCTTCTATGGGTTTCTATTTGAGGGTAAAATATGAAGGCCAGGATTTTAAATCGCTCAGTGAGATGTTAAAAGAAAAGGGATTGAATTTATCCAATTCCATATTTATTTACCATACACGCCCAGTTTTTAGCACTATAAAAAATGAACCCTTTTACAATAGTGCTCAACTGATGAAAAAAATATCACTTGGCAAAACGTATGATGTGATTAGAAATAAAATATTGAAGGGCGACCCATCTGAAAGAAAGTTTATAAGATTACAGCAACGTATTTCCAAAGTATTTAATAATCAAGTAGAAATTCGTTTCAAAAATAAAAATTTACAAGATGAAGAATATGTTAGAATAACTGTTAAAATTGATAACTCAAAAGAAGTTGATATCTCGCTTGTAGGAAGTGGTATATTACAAATTATTGATATTTTTTCCACTTTAGAGTTTATTAATAGACGTGATAATTGCTTAAATATTTTACTAATAGATGAACCTGATTCCCATATTCATTCAAATCTACAATCAGCTTTAATTGATGAGTTACGTACTGATATAAACAATCAACACTTTATAATAACTCATAATGACCGTTTAATTAACAAAGCCGAGGAAGGTGAATTGTTGTTTATTAATAAGGTAAGTTTAGAAAAAGGCAAAATAATACCTATTCCAAAAGAGAATTATAATAATGTAACGGCCGAACTTGCTTCAAAAATGTTTAGTCTAAATGAAATAGAAAGAAATAAAATCATTGTAATCACAGAAGGTAAAACAGACAAAAAAATACTCGAAATTGCTTGGTCTAAGTTAAATCCAGATATTGCTTGTCCTTTTAAATTTATAAGTTCAGGAATACAGATAGACGAAAACACCAGAACAGGTAATGCTGACAGCGTAAGAAGAACGATTGAAACTTTGTCA
The DNA here is from genome assembly GCF_042427585.1 of Mariniflexile ostreae. NCBI lineage: Bacteria > Pseudomonadati > Bacteroidota > Flavobacteriia > Flavobacteriales > Flavobacteriaceae > Mariniflexile > Mariniflexile ostreae. The sequence continues at coordinate 232,676 of NZ_JBHMFC010000103.1, forward strand.
ACTTTTTTTTCTGATTTAAAAATAATAGGTTTATTTGATAATGATAGAGAGGGGTATGAGCAGTTTAATAGTTTAAATAAAGAAATATTTACACCACAAGACTATAATAGTATTCACAGGAAGCATTTAGAGAAAAATATTTTTGGTGTAGTTTTACCAGTTCCTATATTTAGACAGCAATATATAAACATAAATAGTATGAAACAGCGGTATTTTGTCATTGAACATTATTTTAGTGATGAAATATTACAGCAACACAATATGATTGACGAACCTATTATCAATGGCGTTTCAATTTATGAAATTAGTGGTAAGAAAAATAATTTTTCACAGCATATACAAGATTTAGATGTAAATGAATTTGGTAATTTTAGTATATTATTTCAATATATTGAAAATCTTTTTTAGCCCCACCCAGCCACCGCACAAAACACGGCTTATGCACTCCCACCGCACAATGCCAACGCTTCAGTGCATCCTATGGTACTGCCGCCATTTTTAAACTGTCATACTTTTTGTGTGGGCTGTTGCCAACTCTAATTAAATATTGACCTCGCCTCTTCATAAATCCGCTCAAAATTAGCTTCTAAATCAACCTTTGAATACTGCTTAGATTCTTGTGGAAATTCGCGTTGAATATTGGCTAATTTAAAACACACCCTTTTATCCTTACCATCCGCATATGTAATAAATTCGCCTTGCTTCAACCTAAAAAAAATATCTGCCCTGATTTTAGGAATCTCTTTTTCTCCTGTAGTAACTCTTGTATCAAAATCTAAATTGTGTCCCCGGCTTATACTTTTGGTTGGGTCTTTTATGATTTCAAAAAAGCGTTCGTAATATTTAGCGGTATCTGGATCATTAACTTTTCCGAAAAATTGGTAAGACAGATTGCTTAAAATTGCCTTACTCGCTTTGTCGCCATACATCATATCGTTTTGTATTTTATCTTGCATCACATAAATTGTAGAAATATTATAGCTTCTTAGTGTCGCAGGAATACGGTGCATATTCAATAACCGAATGGTCGGTGCTTCTTCCATTAACAGAAATGAAGGCTCACTATTTCGAACACTCATTTGCTTGGTAATGGTGTGAATAATAGTTGCAATTACTGGTGAATAAGAAGTCTCAAATTTAGGATTGTTCACTATCGAAATCACGCAGGGATTCTCAGTACTATTAATATTTAATGGTACTTCGTCTGCCGATAATGCCATAAATATTCTTTGAGTACTGATTCGTTTCAGCGCATTGGCCAAGGTGCTTTTTACCCCAGCAGTCTGTCGTTCCGAATCTTTACCACTAATAAAGGCGTCTGCCATGGCTCTTGAAGTAGTATTGGTTTCCAAAAATTGAATTAGGCTATCTGTATCAAGGTGTTGGTAAATGGCAATCAAATGCGGTAGTGTACAGTATTTAGGGTAGTCGGTTTTCAGTTTCCAAATCAATCCACCAATCAATCCTTCAGCTGCATCATTGAAAAATTTAGTTGTACCGGTTGTTCCAGATTCTCGTTGCTCTAAAAGGTTTTCAATCAATACCCTCGACACTTCATTTACGCTTTCCTCGTTCTCTAAATAGCGTGGTGCAATAGGATTTACCCTATGTATGATTTTATCGAAGGAAATGACCTTAAAAGGGATATCGCCATCCTTAAAGAGTGGATAAGCCATTTCGGTAAGCTCAAAATCCTTGTAGTCGTGGATAATTCCGCAAAACCCTTCTTTTTCGAAGTGTTTCAAAAAACCATAGACCACACTTTCCGTCTTTCCACTTCCAGCAGAACCTATGACCGAGGCACCACGTTTAATGTTGTCTAATTTGAAATTTCCTTTGGTAGTAGCAAAGTTGACTTGGTATTTTCTATCGCCTTTATTTGGTCTTTCTATTTTATGCAAAAAAACATACAGTCCTATATTAATTAATTTAAGAGGACAAACCAAATAGAGCGCTATTAAAATTAATTGTGCTTGTTCGTTTAGACAAAACACAAGGACACCAAGCATCAGAAAATTGATAATGAATGCATATCTGCTTATCCGAAACATTCCATAGAAAACCGTACTGGTCAAACCAATAATTAAAAATACCGTTAAGAAATTGTCTATCTGCATAATTTAGATTCCTATGGAACTTGATTTGATGGCCACTTCTGCACCACGTCGCAGCCTATTAAATACCTTCATTGCTAATTGTGCTTGCGTTACAGGAATACTTGGCATCATCGGAATGCCCGCTTTGCCCATTATTTTGAAGGCCAATGCTTTTTCATTGGTGGGTAATTTCATCAATGATGCGAAATAGATTTTTGGATTCTTTATGAAATCCTTTCTTGCCTTGTAGGTCTCCGCAAAATTCCGTTGATAGCCGAAAGTCTTATCAAAGGCTTTTTCGGCACTCTGAAAAAAATTATCACGGTCAAAACCACGTTTTACTTTATTACCGTGCATCTCCACTTCCGAAGCTTTGTGTTTACTCCCTGGCGAAAGGCTGAATGTATTGGAAGCATCCTTTCTACTCACGATAATATGAATATGACTTTGGTTTCCATCTTTTTGCATTCCCTGTACGATTCGTTTACCGTTCTGTTGGTGTGGTGCTTCACGTTCCAATTTTGCCATTTCCTTTTCTTTGCGTTTTATATTCCCTTCTAGTGTTCCACTTTCTATTTTACGGATGTCATTTTTGAGCTGAAGTATTTTTGTGGCGTAGGGTTGGTTTTCTTTAATCTGAAAGTCCGTTCCCTTAAAGGTTCGTTGATGTTCGATTTTTGCATAATATTTTATATCATCGATGGTAATCGGGCGACCGTTAATTTCCCGATTGAAGGATGCCACATAATCCTTCATCAGCTCACGAGTGTACTTTTTTAAATCTTCGCTGCTGTTCTGTAATCTGTTCAATTCGTATTTTGAAGGACTGACCGTTATGGAATAAAATTTCGGTTCGGTCTTCTTCAATTTAGCACCATTTCCATCGATATCTTTTACGACTTCTTCGGCTGAAATCTCATCGCCATATTGGTTGAAAAAGTGTTCCAGATTCTCTTGTTCAAGACCTTGGTTTTCTTTCTCTAAATAACCCACAAAATCCGCTGAACTTTGTGAATATGTGCCTCCTAATTTTTGAGGTGTGATTGTGATATACATAGCTCAAAAATTTAAAGTCCGTTATTGTGATTTTGCTTTTCTCTGAATCGCACTTCCTTCTTTTTTTCTAAAAATTTCTTCTCTAAAATCAAAGGTTTCTTTGTTGGTGTTTCCGTTTGAAAAAGTGATTCTATCATCGCGACCGTTGGTTTGGTTTGGGTCTTTTCCATATCTCGCATTATAGCGATTACCGCATTGATACGCTTCTTAAGGGAAGTTTCGATTGTCCGACCGGTCGGACCCAATTTTTCCTTTGGCGATATCTCGTTGTAGAAGAAAAAATCGAGCATCGTTGCCATCGCTTCTGTATGCGATTTGAAGTGTGTTCTTGAAAATTCTTGAAAACGTTTTGCTGTTTCCTTTTTGAATCTAATTCCTATAAATGTGTCCATATTTCGCCGATTTGTCGCAAAACCTTCCCTAAAAATGGGCGTTTCCAGCCCGTTTGTCGCAAATCGTTGATTGTCAGGATATTAAAATATATTCAAATAGCTGATAATCAGTTATTTGAAAACGAAAAGGAATCCGAAACATCGCGTAGCGTGTTACCCTCTTGCTATTCCTTTTCGTTCGCCACAGGCGAACAAAAATCCATACAATCCAGCTCAAAAAGCTGATTGCCATTTTAGGAAAATAATTTTCCGATATGTTATTTTTCGATGTGTATGGTTATCGGCGAAAGTCGAAAAGTGGATAACCCTACTTTAATTTGTGTGCTGTATTTCCAGCGGAATAAAGATACGTTTTTTTATTGATATGATATAAATTGCATACAAAAACACCTCTAAATTTTAGAGGTGCTTGTTTCTTATTTCAAAAAAATTAAATATTGAAAATGAATTTATAAGAGTATAAATTTCGCATCGCTTCTTCTTCAATCATCGTTTCAAAACAAGTGTAATTTTCGGTTACGTATTTGCGAATACTATCGCCAAATTTTCGTTCCACGTCTATTTTAGAATTTTCTAAAAGTCGGTTTTGAGCTTCTTCGCTCAGGTCTGTAAAATTGAGATATACCATGGCTTTAGATTTTAGTATTCACTTGATAACATCAGCGTATTATTTACAAAAAATAAACGCAATTCATCAAGCGGAAAATCGGTTACTCTATATCCATGTTTTTCGAGAATATTATCGTTGCCATCGGTATAAATAATTTCAGCTTCATAACCTGTAAAATCCTGTTTTTCTTTGGACAATCTTCTAAAGTCTATGGTTACAAATTCACTTCTATTCATCAGACTTTTTGCAATTACGGATGTGTCCGTAATGAGCCAAAAACATTCTGCAACTTCCGCTAAATATTTTAGTCCGTCCGTAAACCGAGTTTTTAAAAGTGGTATTTGATAGAAGAAATTAGTACCACTAAATGTCTGTAAATTTTCTTTTATTTCGTTAACTTGTGCTTTCATTGTGCATATTATTTAAAGTGTGAATAATGAAAAAAGAGGGCGCATCTTTCGATGGTTACGCCCTCTTTAATTTTAGATATTACTTATCAGCTTTGCTTCCAAGTAAAAGAATTTCATCGGCTACAACTTCCGTTACATAGCGTTGTTCGTTATCATCAGTTGTGTAGCTTCGGGTTTTTAGCTTCCCTGTAATTCCTACCTCTTTGCCTTTAACAATAAACTTTTCTACAACTTCGGCAGTCTTGCCCCAAGCTACTACGGTATGCCAATTCGTGTCCGTCTGCTTGTTGCCTTCTTTGTCCTTGTAATACTCATTTGTTGCTAATGAAAAACGGGCTACTTTCTTTCCGCTTTCAAGGTTTGTAATGGTTGGCTCTTGTCCAACGTTTCCGATTAACTGTACGTGATTTTTTAAAGTACCCATATTAAAATATTTAAGAATTAATTAAAATCTATCTGAACCATTCAGACAGTTTGCCTTTATATTTTTTTGAATTGATTTACTTATTATATCTTGAGCGTTTTCCTTTTTTGTTTTTTTTGGTGCTGCTTCCTTTTTGATGTTTTTGTAAGATTTCATAAGATTCATTTTAGATTTACTTCCCATAGCGCCCTCGCTGTTACCTTTTTTTGTTGCTGATACATTTTCAATATTTGGAATTGACAAGGACTTATAAATAGTGAAGCGCAGCGAGAACGGTTTATGCAGTCCGTTCAACTTCAAAATGTTGGTATTTTGCTGTCGAAAAAAGGGTATAACCGCGAGGGTGCGGATGTAAGTCTAAAGACTTTTGTGAAATACAAAAACATAGGAAGCGGTACCAAATGAATACTAGAATTCCAATTTGGCGGACGCTATTCACAGTTTTGGCTCAGTAATGAAGTGTCCCGTTCCAGTGCAGCGGATCGGGTTAACGGAATGGAAAGCTAAAATTGGGGATTGTGTCCAAGACCTGTGCAGGGAAGCTCTTTTCCCGAAGTGAAGTGGTTGCCTGCTTTTTCAGCAGGCGAGCGTGGAATGTAGGGGAATGTGCTGAGTGGGTTATGAAAACTAATTATTGTCGTTTAGTAGTATGTTAAGCGGACTTGACTTTAAAGATGTATATTGAAATGGAGTTTAATAGCTTCCCGACTTTTCTCGGGAATGAGCGGACAAGTGGAATGGAAATCGGAATCTTTGAAGTTGTGTCCAAGACTTTTTTAATGAAGCGCTTTGCTCGGAATGATGTTTTTACGGAATGCAGGGGAATGGACTGAGTGATTTTAAAAGGAATAAACCACTACTCATCAAATTGACAATTAGTGGCTTTGAATATTTCATTTAATTTATATTGTTTTTCAACTTAATACTCCTATTTGATTTTATGTTACTTCTTATAAATAAAACTCTTAAGAAACGCTACTTAGATCAATAGGTTTTTCATTATTATTGTTATAAATCATTCTAATTCTATGTTTAGATTTATCAGATATAAATTAAAATACTTCTGTTAAATTTTGTTTTCTAATTTAGATAATCTTTCTTTAATTTCTTTTGAAATTTGTCCTGTTTCAGCATAGGTACTTGGATTTTGTTTTAACCATTTGGGACCAACTTCATTCCTTGTTAATGGCATCCCTCTAACTCCTTGATTAATTATGTATTGGAAATCTAGATTAATACCTTTAATATTATTGACTTTTGAAGTTGATGGTGGAAAAGGCTTGATAGGCATAAAAAAACCGTTGGTTTGGGTAAACTCTATTTTATTTTGATTGACACCTTTATTTTTCGGCATTCCCAAATTGCTTCCAAATGCAACATTTTGTTCCCAATTAATATTTCTGTTTTTTAAATTTTCATAATTGAAAAATGAAAAATCTTTTTTATTCTCAGTATAAAAAAGATTATTACTTAACGTAATATGATGTGGTAATTGGAAAATTTTCCCCAGTTGTTCAGTTCTTTCTTTTCTTCGATCTTTTAATCCCTGAAAATCTATAGCATATCCATTCGTATTTATAAAATAATTATTCAATATTTTAATATTGAAAGCCAATGCATGTTCATCACCTTCAATTCCAGCATTCAAATACAATGCTGCATTACCTCTATTTTCAATAGTTGTTTTTAGTTGGAAATAATTGTTGGCTATTATATGATTACTACCCCAAACAAACATGCCACCATATTCATGTTTAGTATCGGTAGAAATAAAAAAATTATTGATTGCTACTTGTGTATCTCCGTGTCTAAAATTCAAAGTTCCTCTACAATTTTTTACAGTATTATTATAAAAGACGTTTTCTTGAGATTTACTAGTAATTATTTCAGGCTCCGAATCTTGTCTTTCAAATAAATTCGATTCTATAATGCATCGTCCAAAATCTTTTCTCCAATATCCTATTCTAATTCCACCACCTGCATTTCCTTGTTTTTTAGGATTTGAAAAATAGTTGTGATCTACTCTATGGTACATTGGTATTCCTGGCTCACCTTCTAAGGTTTTTTGTAATGTATTATTCAAATTTATCACTTGGTCAAATGTCGTTTTATCGGTAAAAGAGCAATGATCAATTCTGCAATATTGCGGAACCTTCCCCTCTTCCGTTAATGACGTTGTTATATATGCAGAATCTATCTCATCAAAAGCATGAAAAGCACATTGTGTAACTCGGTTATAGCTTCCGTAAATTGCAACAAGACCAGGTCCATGAGATTTCCATTCCGTTTTTTTTCTTTTACCATTTTTAAAATATATTCCTTCAATAATGTTATAATTTCCTCTTATTTCAATTTTCACATCTCCTGTAAAAAAAACTTCACCGTTGGTTTGTGCTTTAATTAAAATGGGGGTTTCAGCTGTTCCAGAGTTTTGCATTATCAATTTAACGTCTTTATATTCACCAGATTTTAACAAAATACAATCTCCTGCTTTTACCTCAGAAATGGCTGTTATTAATTGCGAATTATTTGAAACTTTTATGGTGTTTAAAATTCCTGATTGTGCATGGCAGCCAATTGCCATAAATAAAAAAACACTTTGAACAACTTTTGTAACTAAACTCATAATTTTTAAATTTTAATTTTCAATTCTTATTTTTAATTCAACTTCATAAAGTGAATTCATTTTTTTTGAAGTATTTAAACCTTCCACATAAATCCATTCATCTGCTCTGTTTTCAAAAGTATGCTCAATGCTTAACTTTTTATTCGGATGTGATGAACGCACTCCAATTACGTTACTTCTTAAATATTGTTTGTGACAATCTATGTGCATTTTATTAATCCATCAGATTAAAAACTTTCGTGCCAACCGTTGGAATTGATTTTTCTCATTACATAGACCCCGCATATGAATAATCTGGTAGTCTCGAGCCTATCACTATTCGTATAGATTCTTTTAAGATTTCAGGCTCTCAGGTACCATCTGATAAGTTTTTAACAGAACGGCTCGTACAATCATGAAGTAAAATTACTGCTAAAACACTCCAAAAAAGATACTTCATATTATTTTTATTGTTTTTCTCTTCTATTAAACAAAAGGTTTATGCTTCAAAACCTTATTTTGAAGCATAAGGGATTAATTCGCTAAATTTTTTATTTTTAAACCAAGGATCATTTGCCATTTTCAGCTTTTCTCCTAACTTTATTAATAATTTCTTTGCTACTTCAGGTTTATCTTCTAATCTTATTTTTTTTAGCTGATAGGGATCATTTATATTATCGTATATAAAAGCGTCCACTGACCCTTTTTCTTTCCTTTCACCCGACTGCTTTTTATTTTCTTTTAAACTCAATGTATATTGATGTGTTAGAATACCTCTAGAATTTCCCAACATTAACAATACGGCATCTGGTTTTTCAACTTTATTTGATGCTGGGTTTGTAAGCAACCCTGACAAGTTGGTTCCTTGAACTGTTGCTGGAATTTTATTAGTAAGCCCAGCAAGTCCCATGGTTGTTGGTAAAATATCTGGCGCACTTAATAACACATCAGTTATTCCACCGGCTTTTAACCCTTTTGGCCAATGCACAATAAATGGTATTGCCATAGCTTCCATTTCTATTACATTTTTCCCTTCCATTCCATGACTTCCTAACATTTCGCCATGGTCTGAACTAAAAACAACGATGGTATTATCCAACACGCCTGTTTTTTCCAACTCATCTATTACCAATCCTATGTATTTATCTATGCTAGTTACGGCTGCAAAATAGTTTCTTGCATATTTAGCAACTTCCAGATCTGCATTTTCCCTAACCACTAATTTTCTATCAATTTCAGGGAATTTATCTGTATCATAATGCGCTCGCATCATTTCCATGTCCGTATCCGCGTCTCCCCAAGGATTGTGAGGAGGGTTTAAGGACCAAATCATAAAAAAAGGTTTATTTAAATCTCTGTGACTGTTTTTATTTTGCAAGTAATCTATAATTTTTTCCGACTCATTTTTTGCAGAATATACTTTGGGCAAGTGTAATTCCCCATCCTTTTTTCCTTCAATTGCATTTGGATCATTCGAATAAATATGTGGATTAAAGTGGTCGTCTTTTAATGCTTGATAAAAATACTCGATGTTGTGTCTGGCTTTTCCCGCTGGTATATACGTATCATATTTATTAACATAATGTCCACCTGGCGCTTCTTTTGTACCAACATAATTCCCATCAACATCAAAAAATGGTTCTGTTTTAAGCCAATGAAATTTTCCAAAGTAAGATGTATTATAACCCGCTTCAAAAAACAAATCCGTTAAGGTTGGAATATCATCCTTTAAACTATCATCTCTTCCAACCCTACAGTTATTCCAAATACCATTTTGTTCTGGATACATTCCAGACATTAGCATGCCTCTAAACGGACTGCATAATGGATAATTACTAATGGCGTTGGTAAATACAATGCCATTGTGAGCTAATTTATCTATAGTTGGTGTAATTACTGGATCGGGTTTACCAATTACATGCTCTTTATATTTATCTTCGGACCAATAACCAGCACTATAACGTCTTAATTGATCTGGAAAAATGATTAATACATTTGGTTTTTCTATAAAAATTTCAACTTTTTTTTCTGCTTGAGTTCGACAACCGATTATTATAAACAGGGAGAAAAAGCAAATTAGAACTCGTGTAAATTTCATATCACAAAATTTAAAAATGGATTGTTTTAGTTTTAATCAATTAGTAAAAAAGAGGCGTTTTTGTCAGATTGCTCTTTTGATGCAGCCATGCCGCCAATTTTATTGAAATTGGAATTTAATAAAGCTAAAGTAATTTCTCTATCTTTTTTACCATCAACTAGTTTACTTATTTCTTCAGCATTCAATTTAATTTTTAAATTTTGGTTTTTATCATCCAGAGATTGTGGCACTTCAATTTCTCCTACTAAACTACCTAATTCAAGAGTGTCATTCCAAGTTATTGTAGCTTCATTCCACGTGTCATTTTCGACAGCATAAATTTGTAAATTAAACATTGCTTTTGGATCTTCATCACTTTTATAAACTTTCAAATTAATGTTTAACTCAACAGCTTTTAAATTTTCTATTTTTTTTGGTAATGTAAATTTCAAATAGGTAGTCCTTGAATATTTATTATCGCTTTTAGAATTAAAAATACGTAAATTTTTAGGTGTTGATTGTCCAAAAGCAGTTCCTGAAGTTTCTCCTCCTTGAATAAAGGCATCTTCTGATACTGTTATTTTTTGACTTTGCGCATTTATAGCACATGTACATGCCCCTATAAAAAATAATGCGGAAATTTTTTGTAAAGTTTTCATAATTAAATTATTTTAAAGTTGTTTTTTTTATATCCTCAACCCATTTAGGGAGTTTTCCTAAACGTAGTTTTAATTGTTCTTCAAATAATGATTCTGGCTGAACTGGTGTCCCTAAACTTTCTAAAATTTGAATTTCATCTTCTTTAAAAGTAGTTCCCGAACCGTGGAAACCAACAACTATTGGGGGGACAATTTTCCAAAACCATGTTTTAGTTGACATAAATTCGAAGTTAGTCTCAGCCTCATCTGTTTCCTTGTAGTTCCACAACACTAAATAGCGCCCGTGATTTGATAAGTTTTTTCTAGCACCTCCAGCTCTACCTAAAAAAAACCGCCTTCAACATTATCAAATAAAGTACATCGTGGTTGTGAGGCGTGCGCCTCAAAACAAGCGTGTGCAGGATGTTTTGATCTCCAAACAACAGTTCCTGTAGTACTTCCGCCACCAACGCCCGAGGTATGGTGCATGCCTGCCAAATCATTTACATTTGCAATTAAAATACCAGTAGATCCACCAGCAGCATGAACAGCACTATGCCCAATTTTGCCTTCAATAATAATATTTAAAGCTGTAGATGCCGCACATGCACTAAAAGTAATAGCATTTGATACGTTAACAAATCGACAATCTTTTACCCAAGAATTCACACTTTTATTTACACTTAAAATACTCCAACCGCCATCATCTTGTGCCGAGCGATGATGCACAAACTCTTTAGTCCAATTTCCTTCAAAAGTTATATTTTCAAATCCAATCCCTTCAGAATGAGCAAAAGTATAAAGCTCCCAATTATGCTTCTTTTGAACATCATAGTGAATAGGTTCAAAAAAAGTTATGGTATTTCCATTGATCGATTTTACTTGATGACGCTCATTAACAACAACTCCTTTATCTAAAATTGAAGTCCATTCTGGCTCAGGAACTAAGGGTTCAATATCATATGAAATCAAATCTTTACTATTATTAGCTACTTGTAAAATTACCCAATCTCCTTTTTCGATTTTTGAAGCATCCGAAATTTTCACACTAAATGTTTCTCTTTTTGCATCTTCAATAACATTTGCTAACTTCTCATTTTTACCTCCGGAAGTACTTTGTATCATATTTGGAACAGAATATAACTTTTTAGGATCTACAGGAAGTAGATCTTTATCAAAAAATAAAATTGTTCCATCTGCCCCCGTTCCTTCTCCTCTAAACACAATATTTGAAGCTTTGAACTGAATGGGGGTTAAGGCATCATCTCCAGTGTTCATATAATATTTACCTTTTGGAAAGTAAATTATACCCGATTTATTTTTAGTTGCTGCAGCAATTGCTTTTATCAGTGCATTTTTATCTGACTTCGTATCATTGGGAATCGCTCCAAAATCTATGATATTAAATATTTTATAATTAACCGTTGGTATTTCAACTTCGCTGTATTTATAACCAGCATAGGAGAAATCGGGCAGAATAGCTTCGTTACCAGATTTTTGTGACGATTTAAAATCTTCCCAAACGGCACTTTTTTGCGCTTGGCTAACTGTCATTACAAACAGTGAAAAACTTAAGATTAATTTTTTAAGAGGCATAATTTATTATTTAGATTTGTATTTTTTATATCTAATCAAAGCTTCAACATAATAATAATCGGCATAATTTAAAAGCACATCAATTTCATTATTATGAGGAATGCTACCAACACTATGCTTTAATATAAAATTTTTATTTTCACCTAGTTTTGCGGTATATACTTCTGAAGCTAATGAACCTAAAATTACATCAACAGCATCTTCATATTTGCCTTTAGTATATTCATTTAGTTCAATTAAAGCCGATGCTGTTATTGCTGCGGCAGAAGCATCACGCGGGCTATTAGGTATTTCTGGATCATTGTAATCCCAATATGGTATTCCATCTTCAGGCATCCCATTGTAGTTCAAAATATACTCAGCAATCTTTTGGGCTTGCTCTAAATATTTTTCATCTTTAGTGAAACGGTAACACATTGTATAACCATAAATTCCCCAAGCCTGACCACGAGCCCAAACACTCTCATTTGCAAATCCTTGTGCCGTTTGTTTACTTCTTACTTCTCCTGTTTCTGGTTCGTAATCAACCACATGATAAGAACTATTGTCTTCTCTAAAATGATTTTTCAATGTCGTATCTGCATGAGCTATTGCCACTTTTTTGTACTTGTCATCACCTGTTAATTCAGATAATTCAAAAAGCATTTCTAAATTCATCATATTATCAATAATGACAGGAAATTTCCAACCTTTTTCAGATTGCCAACCTCTATCAACATCCCAACTTTTTATACTACCTACAACAGGATTAAATCTAATAATTAAGGAATCTCCAGCAGTTATTAAAACCTTTTTAAAGGCTTCGTTTTTAGTTAACCTATAACCGTTTCCATACGAGCAATTAAATATAAAACCTAAATCGTGATTGGTTGTTTTATATTTATGATCTTCAAACTGTTTTTGAAATTTTTGTGCTGCATGCTTCCATTTTTCTTCTTTTGTTACTTCGTATAAATACCAACAAGTTCCTGGGAAAAAACCTTCAGTCCAATCAAAACCAAAATTCGTGAAATGCATGTCACCATTTTCATCAATGGTTCTTGGGATTCGATTTGCTGCTAAGGCATCATTTAATAATAATGACATTTGTTTATCGGCAAAAACCAAAGGTTTTTCTGTAAAGTCCTCATTACTTTTTTGATACGCTAACAGGACAGGCATGTAGAAAGCTACATACAAATGCCATTAGGGATAATTTAACTGTTTTCATTTATAAATTATTTTTACTGCTTTAAAAATATAAAGTATTGTGAATTGTGAATTTATACTTTTAGCGGATTGGTTCCTTTCAAAATATTACAGTTCAGTGATTTAATATTTTATTTTCAGGAATCGTAATGCCAAATTCAATTAACTCTTTATCAATATATTCATTAACATCCATTCTATTATCCAATGATAAAACAGCATGGGTTTCAGGTAAATGTGTTTTAAAATCAATAATGATTTCAGCATAGGCTTCATTTAAGAACAAATTGTTCCATTCATTAGGGTCTTTTCTTAAATTATAAAGTTCACCAGAACCATTTCGGTAAGTTATAAAATGATAATCCCCCTTATAGAGTGACATGTTTTTATAACCATAGGACGTTAAGGCGGTATGTTTCCAAGCTGCATTCTCATCATTTATCAAAGGAAGCAAGCTATTTCCTTCATTTTCAGGATTCTCCGGCAACCCAACCATATCCAAAAGAGTTGGATATAAATCAATTAGCCCTACTGGTTTATTTGATTTGGTGTTAGGTCTTACTCCTTTTCCTGCAAAAACCAAAGGCACATGGGTTGCGCGTTCCCAGAGAGAGTGTTTTGCTGTCCTCCCTTTTTCCCCGAGATGATACCCATGATCTGACCATAAAACGATTATGGTATTATTATTATAATCACTCTTTTCTAATTTATCTAACACTTTTCCTAATTGTGCATCAACAAACGCCATGGATGCCAAATATGCTTTTACCATACCTTTCCATTTATTTTCTTTAATTAACCAGTCGGTATCTGGCATAGCAGGTATGTGATGCAATTGTTTTGAAATTTCGGGAATATCATCAAAATCATTAGCTAAGTATGGGGGCACTTCGATAGAGGCGTCATCAAACAAATCAAACCATTTTTGCGGTACATGCCAAGGTACATGAGGCCTAATAAAGCCAACCGCCATAAAGAATGGTTTATCGTGCTTTTTATCTAGTTCATTAACCGCCCAGTCAGCAATTTTGTAATCAGACATGTCAGAATCTGGCAAATTTATTGGGCTCCAATCTGTGGCGGTACCCCTACCCTCAGCGGCTGGAAACCACGCAGGACTATAGTTAACGCGCTCCATAGGTTTAGGACCGAATAACATTTCGGAATACACACCTCCATATTCTTGAAAAACTGAATTATTATCTCCGTTGTGAAATATTTTTCCAACCCCCAATGTTTTATAACCATGTTTTTCAAAATAGTCTGGCATGAAGGTGCCTTTCTCTGTTATTACTTTGTTGTTTTTTAAATCTTCATCTGAGAATTGATAATACAAACCTGTGGTATGAGGATACAAGCCTGTAAATAAGGAAGCCCTTGAAGGCGCACATATTGGTGCTTGACACTGTGCGTTTGAGAACACCATTCCTCTGGCAGCTAGCTTATCCATATTTGGAGTTTGAACATTTGGGAAGTTTTTCAAAAACCCTGGCCAATCATTTAAATCATCCACAGAAATAAATAAGATATTTGGTTTGTTTAAAACACTATCATTCTGTTTTTTACTTTGCTTAGATACACAAGAAATCAAAGCTCCAGATAGCAACACGAATAAAAAAAAAAGCTTCATATAGTCAGTATTTTTATTTTAAAATTTTTAATAAATCATTACTTATGTTATAGATTCCTACTTATCTTTATAACAGATTGAAGATATATACTATTGATGGTATTTGATTGTTAATATCACGCAGAGATTATTTATAGTTTATTTAATAATAAACAATGTTTATCCCATAAATGATTATTTATCCGTTTTGAATATATCAACCATCACATCATTTTCTTGCGATTGACCCTGGGTTGTTCGTCCATTTTTAACTATTTTCTCTAATTCTAAAGTCATTTTTTTTACGATTCTTGGATGTTTTTTATAAAGATTTGTAGTTTCTTCTTGGTCTTTTTTCATATTATACAATTGCATCTTTGGAAAATTTTCTTTTCTGGCCTCTGGGTCTGTAGGTGATGTCCAACCACCAGAGCCTGGAGTTAATTCTAATTTCCATTTTTTATTTCGAATAGAAAACTTTCCTTGTATAGAATGATGAATTACCATTTTATGGTTACTCTTTGCTTTTCTATTTTTAAGTAAAGGAAGAATACTATACGAATCTACCCCTACGTTTTCTGACACATTCAAATTATTAATTTCTGCACAAGTTGCCATTAAGCTTGTTTGACAAATAAGTTCATCATTTATAGAGTTTGCCTCAATTTTTCCTGGCCACCTTACCATAAAGGGAACTCTATGACCACCTTCCCAAATATCAGATTTAGAACCCCGGAAATTTGCACTTGGATAATGTCCTAACCCTTCTAATTCTTTACCGTTCGCTGTTGGATAAGACGTTCCGTTGTCACTTGTGAAAAATACTATTGTATTATCTGCAATTCCATTTTTTTCTAGAGCTTCAAGAACTTTCCCAACCACATCGTCGGTTTCCATTACAAAATCGGCGTAATCACCCATCCCGCTCTTACCTTGCCATGCTTTAGATGGAACTACAGGGCTATGTGGAGAATTCAGAGCTAAATACATAAAAAACGGCTCTTTACTGGTAGCTTCTTTGGTTATATAATCGGCTGCGTTATGACCTAAAAATTGTAACATTTTTATAGGTGCCATATGGTCTATCACCTTATTATTTTTTACAATGATATTCATTGATGTTGAATGATGAAACCCAATATAAGAATCAAATCCTCGTGAAACCGCTCCATTTGGCACAAAATCACCAATGGGAACATCTAATAATTCTTTACCATTATAAAGCTCATAAGGTTTTCCCTTTTCATTTAGATAAGTAAATCCTAAATGCCATTTCCCCATAGCAACTGTTTTATATCCTGCCTTCTTTAACATTGCAGGAACCGTATAACAAGCTTTTCATCAATTAGCGGCTCAAATTCATTACCTGCTCGCAAAACACCTTTTTGTAATCTAGATCGCCATGAATATCGCCCAGTTAAAATGGAATATCGAGATGGTGTACATACTGCAGATGCAGAATGTGCATCAGTAAAAACCATGGATTCTTTTGCAAATGCATCTATTTTTGGGGTTAATATTTTCCCACGTTCTGGATTTAAAACTTGAACATCACCATATCCCAAATCATCGCAAATTATATATACAATATTTGGTTGTTCTTGTGCCTCTGTATAGTTTACAATTAGCATTAGTAGTATTAAAAATCTTAAAATTCTCATATTATATTTATTTATTTTTCTTTAAAATTGTAAGCCTCTAAATTATCATATAGCCCAAATTCTTTTTTATTTAAATTGGCTGGATCTCCATAGCTTTTCATTAATTCTTCTAATTCTAACTTCAAAGATTCTCCTAAAGGAATATAAGCCTCTTCTTCAATTAAATTATCTAGTTCCCATGGATCTGATTCTAAATTGAATAATTGATAGGTATAAACATCATTTTTAGAACTAACTATTAGTTTAAAATTATTTTTACGAACTGCTCTATGACCGCCTTCTGGATTATGATCTAAGTTTTCTTTTAACAAGTCACCTGGCCATGAATGGTATGCAAATAACATGCTTTCTCTAACTTCTCTTTCTTTACCCTTAATTACAGGAGTTAAATTTTTGGTATCAATAGATTGTGGTACTTCAAGCTCAGTTAAACCACATAAGGTCGGAAATATATCATGCAAATAAACCAAAGCATCCCTTTTTTGATTTTGTGGAATATTTGGTCCACAAAAAATTAATGGCACACTTATACTGTGTTCATAAACATTTTGTTTACCAAGTAGCCCATGTTGTCCTAATGCAAGTCCATTGTCTCCCGCAAAAACAATAATGGTATTTTCTGTTTGTCCAGAAACTTCCAGTGCCTCCAAAACTCGACCTATCTGAGCATCCGTTGCAGATATCATTGCATAATAATCAGAAATTTCTTTTTTTATTGCAATTTTGGTTCTAGGTTTAGACACTAGAACTTCATCCCTAATTTTATCGTCTGCAATCTCAAAAGGATGTTGAGGCATAAAATTAATGGGTAATTCTATCGCTTCAACAGGATACATGTCTTGAAATTCTTGTGGAGCTGTACGTGGGTCATGCGGTGCTGTAAAAGCCACATACATCAAAAACGGGTTTTCATCTTTATAATCTTTTAAAAAATCTACCGCAGCATCGGCAAAAACTTCGCTACTGAACTTTTCTCTAATTTGATAAGTTTCAGACCAACCTGTTTCTGGTTCATAATCATTAAGTTTGGTTCCAAAATGCACATCCATCCCTCCTAAAAAAGCAGATTTAATATGATTAAAACCACGTTCTAACCATACGTTACCATTATGCTGTTTTCCTGTTGCAAAGGTGGTATATCCATTGGCTTTAAAATATTCTGGAAAGGTTAGTAAGTTGCTCTTTCCTTGAAGTTCTTTAGGAAATGAAGATTGGGCATAAACGTTGGGCTCTATATTAAAAAAAATTCTTCCCGTCATTAGCATCGCTCTCCTTGGTGAACAAACGGCCGCTGTAGGCGCTCCTAAAATATAAGAATTTGTAAATGACGTTCCTTTATGGACTAATTTATCCATATTTGGTGTTTTCACATGGTCCCGACCCATTGCACCAATAGTCCCTCCACGCTGATCATCTGTAAATAGAAAAAGAAGATTCGGCTTTTTAGAGTTCTGTTGCGCTTTAGTTTTACAACTAATAACTAAAATAATTAGTATTAATGTTATCCCTTTGATTATATAACTCATTTTTTTTGACTTTTAACAAACCTATTATTCTAGTTGTGTTATCCTGAAATTTTCAATTTCCATATGATTGTTTACGGTTCTAAAACCAAAATATCCACTAGTATAAGGTTCAGGATCATTCATTTCAAAAATAACCTTTCCATCTCTCGTGTAACTTGTATAGTTGTCCTTGACCACAATCTTAATATGCATTTTTTTATTGGCAGTAATCATAAATTCCTCATCCGTTAAATCATGCTTTGGCAATAAAGGCCTATCAATATTTCCATCATATCTTCGAAATCTAGTTTTGGTATTATTATGCCCGCCATAGCCTACATAGTATTGTGTTAAATGATGATAATTCAAAAAAAGACCTGCACGAATCTTAGATTCCTTAAAGAAATCATCAGGATTTTTAGGATCATTTGCCATCCAAAAGCAATTCATATCCGAAACCCTGTCATAAGGCCCATTATTATCAATGATTGTAATATCATATTCAATTTTTATGTTTCCTACCAACTTATGTTTGAACCAAGCGGTAAACCCTTTAACGTCTATAACTGTCATTTTACCATCTTCAACTGTAGTTGTGCCTTTCGGCTGTTGTTCTACAATCCAATTTGCATTAGTATCCAACACGTCATTATGAATGAGCTTTTCTTTTGTTTCACAAGAACTAAGACATAATATGTTTATAAAAAACAATATGATAATAATTTTATTTTCTTTCAGGTATGTTCTCAAATTATTAATTTAAATATTTGTTGACTTATTTATTAATTAACCGAATCTATTGACCAAACGGCATATTCCCTTCATATAGGCTGTTCCTAAAAAGGTTAAAAAGGTTGCCCTAGACAATTAGCATCTTTTAAAATATTTAGTTAAAAACCACCTCTCACCTATTCCTAAAATCGAATTTTAATCCTTAGTAACTTCTCTCTGAGGTCTCTTGCTTTTTCACTAAATTGTCATAATCGCTGAAAAATTAACGATTCTATTGTCCACTAAAATCTAGCTTTTAAGTGTTTACATGATTTGCCATACAGTCCAAATGACCTTAAGTAATTAATAAGGCTTATCAAATAAATCACTCGAAGTCATGTTACTGTTACTTGGCAACACCACCTTTCGCAAGAATTTAGTATCCTCTGTCTCTTTACACCAATCCAATAATTTTTGGCGATAATCGTCAATATTTTTTGAAAACTCTTCAGAATTAACAAGGTTGTTCATTTCATAAGGGTCGGTCTCAAGATCAAAGAATTGCTCTCTATTTTTACCCCAGCTATATAGCACATACTTATATTTTTTGGTAACCAACGCCCTTCCCATCGTACCGAAAGCATTTCTGCCTTCAAATTTTGTTTCAACCACTACAAATTCTCTAGTGCCGTTTTCTGTATTATCTTCAACAATAGGCTTAATGCTTTTTCCTAATAAATCTTTAGGGACTGAAACCCCTGCATAATCGCAGATGGTTGGATATAAATCCAATCCGTTAGAAATCAATGTTGAATTTACATCATTTTTTGATGTGCTAATTCTCTTAGTTTTTATAATAAAAGGCACATTGATGCTTTCTTGAAACAAAGCTGTTTTTTGATTCCAACCATGCGATGCATTGCCATCGCCATGATCGCTGGTAAATATAATTACCGTATTGTCGCTCAGGCCCAATTCTTCTATGGCATCTATAATTTCACCTATTTCTTTATCTACTTTTTCCACCAACCTGTAATAAGTATAGCGATACTGTCGCCAATCTTCCTCTGTATAGTTTTGGGTGGGATATGTTTTTACCTGTATGCCCTGTTCAAGTTCCAACGCTTCTGGAAATGTCTCTGATTTTTTGAAGTTAATAGGCAATTCTGGGGTTTCATTCAATGGTACGCGTGTCACATTGCCATAAGGTAGCGGTTCATTTCTCGCCCATTCACAAATATTATGTGGATTGTCAAAAGATGCCACTAAAAAGAAAGGCTGCGGATTCTCTTTTCTTGATTTTAAATAATCGATACATTTTTCCGCCAATGGAATATCCCCAAAACCTGAAATTTTATCAAAACCGTATCCGTCGGGAATTTCGGCTTCGTGTGCATGCCACTTCCCACCATACGCACAATCGTAGCCAGCCTCTCGCAACCTATTACCCAAACTATTTTGCTTATCTTCAGCAGACATAATATTGTCGCCCTCTTTATTAGAATTCACACCAATTGTATGTGGAAATTTGCCTGTAAAAATACTGGAACGTGCGGGTACGCACAACGGAAAAGTGACGTAGGCGTTTTTAAAACGTGTCCCTGTTTTGGCGAGTTTGTCCAGATTTGGGGTATGTAAATTGGAATTTCCTGCAACGCTTAAAGCTTCCGCTTGGTGTTGATCGGTCATGATTAAAACAATGTTCGGTCTGTCCTGATTTGAAAGTTCAACTTGCTGAGCATTAACATCCTTTTCATTTTGCTTACAGCCTACCAATAAAGTGATTATTGGAAAGCCCATAAAAAATAGTTTTCTAAAATATTTAATGAATATTTTTTTTGATTGTAGTGGTGTTTTCATGGTATTTAAATATTTATGAGTTTATATTTACTTAATTTTTTAGCTTAATATTATAAGAATTGTAATTCTAGTTTAAAAACCAAACTTAAAATTATACTATCAAAATTGGATGATTTACTTGATTTATGAGGATTATTAGGTTAAGGATTCTCTTTAATTTTTAAACTCAAAATGATTTTCGGTTTTAAAACTTATAAATTTTAATATTATCATAAAGACCAGCTGCTGGAACCATAAGTCTAATTGCAAAATAGCCTCCAGACAAAACGTCTTTAGGATTGTGTTCAGTATAAATAAAAGCTGTTTTGCCATCAATCTGCCAAGTAATGGTATTATCTTTTTTAATAAGCTTTAAATGATGGACTTTATTTTTGTTATCTATAGTGTAATCAAACCCCGTTGTAAGTATCTTTTTTTCTGGACTTTTCCTTAAATTGGTAGTTTTTCTATCTGGAGCGAAAAAACTAATTCTTGACCCCACTAAATCGCTTTTAGTATATTGAGCAGCTAATCCGTTGCGCAACTTTAATTTAGGATCAAAAACACTTTCCCCTTTTATTCCTAAATGGTCAAACATGATCATATGCAAAGCGTACTCACTTAGAGTTTGAAAATCAAATTCCAAGATATAATTATCAGGCGTTTTATTTTTATTCCAAAAAACGATATGTCCTCCTGCAAAATTTTCCTCAATTTTATAATCTTCTGAATTATGATCTAAATCTTTTTGCATTTGGGATTCCACAAAATCATAATAGCCCATACCATTATTTTCTTTAATCTGATTTTGACTGAGATATTCCTGAGTGCTTTTTGAATATGTACTATGTAAAAGTAACTTTCCGTTTTCAATTTTTGCTATACCTGGACCTTCCATGATCCAATCATCGAGCGCTAAAGGATTATCGAAACTATTTTGATAAACAAGATTTAGATTTTGCGTTTTTAAATCTTTTAATTTTAGGATTTCAAATAAACAATAAGCGTCGTAAACGTCTCTTTTTATAGCGATGTTATTATCCAAAATGTGTTCTACAACTATTTTGTACACTTCAGGACGGTAACTTGCATACCAAATATAGCCATCATAGCTGATAGGGGTATTTGCTTTAGCACTGCCTGCGCCATTTAACCGCTCTGCAAAATTGCCGCTTTTTTTATCGAGCACTTCAACCAATGTATTGGCCATCGCCAAAATGTATCGTTCTTCAAAATTGTAACGTCCACTTTTATAAATTAGTTGGAAATCTCGAGAGTCGAAGGAGCCATGTTGAAAATCTTCGGACTGGCCTAGGTTTTCTGATTGTGCGTGGTCGCTGTAAGGATAGCTTACACATTCCTTTCCATTTACCTTTTTAAAGGTCATATCTTCCACAAGATAGTTAATCATTGCCTGGTTTACTTTGTCTATTTGACGTACTTTTTCTGGATCGATGTTTAACTTCTCATAAGCTTCTGCTAGGGGTATTGCGCCAGACATTAAAGGGAACACTCTGTTATAAATATAAACTTTGCCATGCCATTCACTCCGTTGCATTGTTTTAGGATAACGGAATAAATTATCTGCGCCTACAAAAACTTTATAGGTATAATCTAATGTTTTTTGGGCTTCTTTTGCTAGCGATATGGCGATGTCATAATATGATTTTCCTTTATATTGTTTATTCCATAACTCCTTGTTTTCTGCAATCATTCTTACAGGGATAGTAATCATAGGAACACCTGCAAAACCCGAAGCTCCTGGTGCTAAACCGTGACTACCATCCTCATAAATTTCTAATTCTTTATAATTTGGCCAAACAGGAGCAATACTTCTATCATAACTGATTTGGTAACATGTGTACCTATCGTCAACCTTACTTATATTATCATTTCTATAAACAACCGCTCGTTCAGCTATTTCTATGGCTCTATTTACAAGCACAATATCATTGTCTTTTTTATATAACCATTCTAGCATATAACTATTCATCCTTTTACGGAAATAGTAGTTCATGTCGTTGTGGGTGGGCAACCAAGCATTTAGCACATACTGCTTTAAGCCTTCAAATTCTGCACTTGTTACTGGGTTATAAATATTATCTAATATCATGTAACGTGCCGCAGGATCTTCCCAATCGTATTTTAATACCGCTGTAGATTCTATAAAATCAATATTTCTTATTAACTTTCTATTCTTGGATCTTGCAACTGCTCCTATTGAATAGAGACCTATTAAAATAATTATAATGATGTGAGAAACTTTCATAACACTTGTATTTAATAAAATTCTATAATTAATATTTACTTTTACATTTGTTTTTTTTAAGTAAAACAAGCTTATTTAATAGAAATCTCAACAACAGCTGGTTTTCCACATAACTTTCCCTGGGGCATAGGCACTGAAATAATATTCCATATCCCATCCTTCATTACATAATCTCCTTCTATTGGTAATGTCGTTTTAACTGTAATCGTTTTTAAGTTTTTGTTCATTTCTGCATCTGTTATAGAAAGTTTGTAATATCCATCCATCTTTTCCAATAATAAGGCACAAGGCGCAGATACTTTTACTTGTGTTTCTTTGGTTTTAAGAATTTTATTAGGATTGTAAAAAGAAGCACCTAAATAGTCATCTCCCCAACTTATAGCTTGTAAGTCTACAGAATTTTCAATAATATTTAAAGGTATCGCTTTAAATGCTTTATCAGAACTTTCTTTACCTCCGTAAACAACATAAGCATAATGACCGTTTTCAACGTTTTTTCCGTGGTTTATATACATTTGGAAAATAGATTCTTCTTCGGGAAGGTTTTTATGCTTTTTATTGGATTCGTTAATTGCTTCCCACTTTGTTTTTCTTTTTTCGGTTAATAAAAAAACTTTCCCCATGGTATATTTCGGCAATACCGCATATGAAAAACCATCTTTTTGAGAAGCCCAAACCAAATCATTTCCCGTTAATTGTAATGCTATATTTCCTGTAACATTAGTTTGTTTTTCTTCTGAATAAAATTGTAATGTGTTATTGTAATGTGTTTGATCTAAGGTGGTCCATATATCACCTTCCATTTGAGGATTTAAGTTGTTAATACCCGCTCCTAAAGCAATCATATAGTCATCCACCATAAAATAAGCTTTGTTTGCTTTTATACCATAAATAGTTGTGTTTGGGTCTGTTTTTCCTATTGGGTCGTTTACATTTTTTTTATCTGATGCATTCATTTTTTCGAAGATGAATCCAGAGGCTGCATTTTTACCTCCGCTGGTTGCTGCAGCCGCAAAGTTATGCTTACTACAATAGCCACGCCAATTAGTTACAGGAACAAGTTTGTCTTCGCCCTGTCTGGAAGTCACTCCTGGAACTGCTGTAAGATTCCAGGCACCTATTGCTTTGTGATACTCGTTGCCATCCTTCATAAAGAAAGTCATCCCATCACAGGTGAAGAAATTATATTTATCTGCCATGGTATGAGCGCTTTCTATACCATCACATCTTATAGAAGCCATACTTACAGACATGTAATAATCTGGATTCTTTTTTATTAGGTTGTCGTTGTTAAAAAACCAACGTGTTCCTGTATAATACCCGTCTTGGTAAGCTTGCATACTTATCTGTTTGTCTTTTATATCCGCTTTTAGATCTTTTAACTCCTGCTGTTCCTCTGCAGAATATGATGAAAACCAGTCATTGATCGTGCTTTTTATCATTTTATCTGTTTTGATGAACTCTGGCTTAAGCCCAGTGTACTCCATATTTGCCCTACTTAGACTGGGAGGAGTAAACCCCTTATAATAATACCATGAGCTGCCCCGAAAATAATTGATAAGTGATTGCGCATTTTCTTGGTCCAACTGCTTTGCCCACGGGGTCCCCTTGAATTCATCTAATAGGCTTAAAGCTGCAGAAGTGCCAGATATTGGGTATCCCCAAACCAAACATTGCATGCCATGTCCCCAACCAGCGCCGTCTGCAGTAAAACCTTCGGTCCAGAAGGCATCGTCATAAGTGTTTTGAGATACATTGCTGAGCCCTCCTTTTGCCACAACAGATAGCACGTCCATCATCTCCACAGAACTCATCGCCGCAGCTGTTGGCAATAACGAACGGTACCCCAAACCATTGCCTCCTACCCACCAAACATGATTCCGGAAACGTTCTACGCTTACTGGGTTTTTATCTGTTTCATCATTTCGGTAAGGCTGTGTCCAGGACTGATAGCTCATCTCTTTTAAACTATTATTAGCTTGAATTGCTACCGCGTCTTTAATAATCCCTTTTTCTATATCCTCCATGGCACCAAATAAACCAAAATAGGTGTTCACCGCTGCCGTAGGAATAGCAAAACAACTAATATGAAACCTCCCCGTTGTATTACTACCTCTGTCTGCCTCTATCTTACTATAGTTATTAATGGCTTTAAAAAGTTTTGGCAATGTTTCATCTTTTTTATAAGTTGTATTCGGTTTTTCTCTGTAAGTTTTCGCGATACGCCACATTCTGTTAAATGCGATTTGAAGAAATTTGCCGACAAATACTTGCGACTCTGTATGCTTAGAAAGATTCAGCTTCTTGTTTTCGATTTCATTTTGTTGATCTATCAGATCGGTAAACTGACCATTATTGTTTAACAATTTGACACACTCTTCTGGCGTTATTTTTTCAACCTTTCCCTTGCTAAGTTGGTGTCCTCTGTATTCATTTTTAGAAAAGTGTTTTCTCAAGTCTTGCACTGATTGTTGCTTTGGCGTAAGTTGAGCTTGAACCAAGGTGGTGGCTAGAACCAATACAAATATTACGAGTGTTTTGAATGATTTCATTTTTTGCTTTAATAATTAGTTTTGATGCTGGATTAACTTAACAACTATTGTTTGTTTAAGGTAAACTCTCTGGGTAAGCCACTTATACAGTTCAGCGTGATGATGGTGTCATCACCAGAATAATTGATTTTGGTGATAAACTCAGCGGGAAACGCATTCCATTTTCCTTCCAATGTTATTGTGAGATTAACAGGGTCGCTATAGTTTTTAAATTTTCCTTTGTCATTAATAGGGAAATTTAAATCTGGCTGCACAGCACTGATTACTACTGAATTTTGATCTTTATGGTGGATCATTAGCAAAGCAGGTTCTGAAACCTGTTTTAAGGTACCGTTTTCCAAACTTTTGTTCGCTTCAAATATGACGTAACCTGTTGTATTGGTTTCTTTGTCCGCTACAATATGTGCTATACTGTCTGCTCTAAGGATAGTAAACGATTTGTCGTTATTTACTCTATTCCCAAAATTCTTTTGATTTTCTTCATTCAAAAAAGGATAAACAACATATTGGTACGATGCGTTTTTTGGCGCCAAGCCATGATCGATCCAGGCGGTAGCAAAATCGCCTTCCGTTTCTGTAACTCCCTTGCCTTTTTTATTCATCGAACCTGTGTTGACGGAATATTTGTTATGGTAAGATTGCTGTTTTGCTTTTTTTATATGAATAGGTGTGTTTGACAGTACATGATAACCGTTGCCATAGGGATCAATCAACCAAGGTCCTGAGTTTGAAGTTTGCTTTAACACCGTTTCATGCGGAAATTTATTTATAGTTTCTGAAGAAGTTGCTATCGATGCTCCGGTATTTTTTAGAAATGTTTGAAAAAGGTTCGTCTGAGTAGGATTTTTTTCATCGATACTGGAAATATCTGTTCCAATGAAAATGAGTTTATCACCATACGAAAATACCGATTTTTTAGCCTTCAACCGACCGGGAAAACCTACTTTCACTGCTGGTCCTTCGGCATTAGAACCTTTGGCTTCATTTAAAACCATCCCAAAAACACCGTTTCCGTTTAAAGTTGTTGCGCCTGCAAAGCTTTCCTCAGATCGGAACATAATCAAAGGTGTTTGAGGTTCTAGCTCTTCTAAAGGCAAATAAATAATGGTAGCGCCCGGGTAACGGTTCCAATCCCAACCATCTTGACGAAATCCACTACCTTGTTCGCCACCTTCATTTAACAGTTGCACTGTACCGTTAGCAGGGTATCTTCCATACCTATTTTCGGCCACATAAATTTCTGAAGCCCAAACATATTTGCTGTATCCTTTTATTATGGCCGCCCAATCGTCTCTCCTGTGCACTGTAGTAGCTGCGAAAGGAAACGCGTAATAACCCGATAAGTTTTCCGCTTGTATACCGTTAACCTTTGTAAAAATCGAAGAGTTTAAAGGATCTTCATTTCCCCACAGCCTTAAGTAAGCGGCTGCAACGTCTTTATCGATGTTAGCAGTTCCTTCAGGATTTCCGGCGTAAGCCATTTCTAAAAATTGTTTTTTTAAGGATTGGATTCCACCATTTCCTAATGGGTGGCGACCTGCATTGCCAAAACCCCAATCGTAAAGTTGACTATACGTTCTACTTGCCAAAAAGGCATTTTTAAAGTTTCGATGTCCTTCTGTACCTATACGGAATTGCGTACCAGATAACATTTTGATTAATTTTGGTACTTCTTTAAAAGCGCCCGAAGCGTAGGCTGGGTAATGCCCATTATGGTGCCATGTGGTACCGTCAATTTTAAAACCCCACTCTTCGTTCTGTTGTGCCAATGTAATGGATAGAAAGTTGGAATACGCCCGTAATAGCTCTGCCTGCATTTCTGGATTGTCAAACATAAAGATTAGCATTAAATGATAATAGGACTGTGTATTCAAATAATCAATATTTACATGGAAGGTACTTTCATCATCTAAAAGCACCCCTAGGTTGAACAGCCAGTGCAAACTTTTACCTACTTCTACTAACAAACCATTAGCCTCCAATACATGGCGCATGGTAAAAAATGCTTCTGTAATTTCCCGCATACTGTAACCGATATGATGTCTGGTACCGCCGTTGCTGCCCGCTTGCCAACCTTGGTCTAAAAAGTAACGGGTACTTGTTAAAAACATGGCTTCTATTTCTTTCTTCTCTGTTAAATCTTCACGGTTATAAAAAATGGACATTTTTTTTAGGATTTTCCCAAAATCTCCTAATTCATTGGCGATTCTATGTCCAGGTGCTTTTTTGTCGAAATATTCTTCTTCTTTACCGAACGTTAACGGTGGACCTAGGATAGTTTCTCCATTGTCTTTTAAATTTAAGCTTTGATAAATATCACGTAGTTTGCTTATTTGTTCTTTGTTCTTCTTAACACTGGTTAAATCCTGGTTGATAAGTTCTTCTATTTTTTTCAAATCCGTTAAAACGGCAGCAGAAACAGGTTTGGCTTTAAAGTTTTTAATGCGATCATAATTACTTGTTAAAGGCATCCAATGATCGTCACCTAAATTTTTGTCAGCTTTTATAAAAGGTACTATCTCGTCTGGATAGGGATGTCTATTATCTTGATATTGAGAAAATACAATATCATCAAAAAACAATTTTCCACTAGCTATAGATGTTGATACCCTAAAATAATCATAATCTACTTGTACTCCTTTTTCTGGTGAATCCCCTTGCATTTCAAAAAAAGGCACCCAAAGACGTCGCCAACCTGTAAATGATAATTCAATATCGAACCAAACTTTTTTCACACCTTCTTTTTCAAATGAAATCGTAATTTTTTCTTTTTTAGGTGTTTCATTATAGATAGACATTTGAAGTGTTGGGCTTGCTGGAAAATGATCGCCATATTTTAATGGACTCTCTTGGCTAGATAGTATCTTAAAATTTGAAGTCCCAAAAGTACTATTGCCTGTCCAATTCCACTGCAAAGAGGTTTTACCGTACCTTTTATGCGCATCACTTAATGTTAATTTACCATTGGATACCTTGAAAAAACTTAAAGCTTTTTCAGATTCGAAAGATTCCGCAGCGGGTTTATACTTATCTTGTGAAAAACCTATTGTGGTCATTAAAGATAACAGCATTGCAAATGCCCACCTTTTTTTTGAATTTAATAATGAATATGTCATTTATCTTACTTGTTATATTTATTTTGTACTGAAATTGTTTTCCGTCCTACTACAATACCAATTGTACATATAGAACAGCCCAATAAACTTGTTCTTTTTCGCCATTACATCTTCAAAAAACAGTTTCATAGCCCCGCCGCTTCGTGGCTATACAAAGGTTTTTTTTATTGTCTTGATAAAAAATAATTGCGTTTCTTTAGACTATTTTATGCATACAATTGGTATAATTAAAATTTTTAATAGAATAACAGCGTCATAACTTAAGACTAATTGTTATTTTGATTTATTCAAGTCCAAATAGCGTTTTAGCCAAGGATCTTTTTTCTCTGTTAACTTTTGTAAAAGTTGATTGTGCAATATTTTTTCAAGTTTGGCATCTTTCCCAGTCATGTTGGTCATTTGATATGGATCTGCAACATTATCATACATCATGATACGCTCCACATTCTGGCTATCCAAAGTAATTACATAAGTATGTGTCTTAGTTCTAATGCCCCGATGCCCCGACGCTGGTTGGCCTTCTTCAATAAAATAATACATTACAGAGGTGGGTTCAGTTCCTTGGTTTTTCAAAATAAGAGACGAAAGATCTTCACCATCTAAATTTGTAGGTATTCCTTTTCTGGTGCCCAGCATATTTAAAATGGTGGGCATCAAATCCGTAGGGCTTATCAATAAATCGCTTTTTTGATTGGGTTTTATTTTTTCTGGCCATCGGATAATAAAAGGCACATTCATAGCCTCTTCATACCAAATATTCTTAGACATTAAACCGTGGCTTCCCATCATTTCACCGTGATCTGAAGTAATAATTACAATGGTGTTTTTGTTAAGGCCTTTCTCTTCCAAGGCTTTTAAAACGCGCCCAATCTGTTCATCAACACCCGTAACCATAGCAAAGTAATTATGTACATGTTCTTTTGCCAAATTAGTACGTTTTCTGGTGGCACCATTATGGAATGCCAAATTTTTAGCATCCGAATCTAAATCTACATTACCTCTCACTAGCAATTCTTCTAATGATTTATCTTTGTATGCTTCCACATATTTTTCCGGCACGTATTGGTATGGTGGATGTGGTGGGTTTACCGACCAGAAAAGTGCAAAAGGCTTATCGCTACTTCTTGTGTTTTCTGATGGATTTTTAATATAATCGATGATAACATCTGCTTCATGTTTTGCAGACCATTCATTTACGTAGGTCAATTCATCTTCTTTGGCATCATTTACCCAATAATACGGTTCATTGTGCACATCTGCAGCACCATAAGAGTACCAAAAATTAAAGCCGTGACGCTGATCCTTTGGCGTATAAGCATCCCAAATAGTAGAATCTTTACCCATCATAGGTGCGGGCGATGTTAAATGTAACTTACCAATATACCCTGCATCGTAACCGTTTTTAACCAAAACATCAGAGAAACTAATATCGTCCTTTTGCCAAGAATTGTTATACTTGAATCTATTTGAATTGCTATTGGTTAATACATTATTATGATAAGGTAATTTACCTGTCATGAGCATACCTCTATACGGACTGCATAACGGATAACTACTAATGGCATTGGAAATTATCATCCCTTCTCTAGCCAACTGATCTAAATTTGGTGTATTTACAGGATCTTGGTTATTAATCCCTATGGCAGAATTTCTAAGCTGGTCGGGAAATATAAATAGTAGGTTTGGCATTTCGGTTTTAAGGCTAACTTCAGTTGCTTTTTTGGCAGAACCTAAGCATCCCAATAAAATAATAAATACTGCACCTGTTACGATAAGATTAATAGTGAATTTCATAAGAAAATATGCTTGTTATAATATTTCGTTAGCTTGCATTTTCTTCAATCTAGACAATGCTTCGATATAATAATAATCGGCATAAATCAATGCCACATCAATTTCATTCCCTAAGGATTTAGCGCCTGTGGAATGCAATAAAAAAGAATCTGCTTTGCCTACTCCAGAGTATTTATCCGAACCTAAAGATTTTAGCATCTTTAAAGCCGCATTGTAATAACGCTTTTGATCTTCTTTACTTTCAACCATGGTACTTAAATCTAATAATGCAGAAGCAACAACGGCTGCTGCCGAAGCATCTTTCTCTTCTTTTGGGTCGTTCGCTACGTCAAAATCCCAGCATGGTACCATATCTTCTGGTAATAAAGACAAATATTTATCTGTAATTTTTTGAGCAAAATCTAAAAACTTTTCATCTTTGGTTTCCTTGTAAACCATGGTATAACCGTATACACCCCATGCTTGACCTCTAGACCAACGGCTATCATCGGCAAAGCCTTGCTTCGTGTGTCTATTCAAAATATCACCCGAAATAGAATCATATTCCAAAACATGCCATGACGTATAATCCGGCCTAAAATGATTCTTCATAGTGGTCTCGGCATGCGATACTGCGATGTCGTAAAGTGATTTTTCCCCACCGTGTTTGGCTGCCCAAAACAATAGCTCTAAATTTAGCATATTGTCTATAATGGTAATATGTTGTTGCCAACGTGGATGCATTTTATTGGACCATGATCTAATAGTGCCAACTTTTGGATTAAACCTGCTTGCCAATGAATTTGCAGACGTTAAAAGAATGTCTTTATACGATTCTACACCTCCTATTTTATAGCCTAGACCATAAGCTGGAAACATCATAAAACCGATATCGTGGTGCTCCGTAATATTTTTAAAATCCTCAAATATTTCTGTTCGCTTAATCGCCTCTTCTTTCCATTTTTCATGTCCAGTCGTTTGATAAGCATACCATAAAATCCCTGGATAAAAACCCGAAGTCCAAATTAATTTATGATTTAATACTTGTTTCCATTCAGTTCCATTAGTTTCTATTAAACGCGGATGTTTTGTAAGATCAGTTAACTTTGGCACAGCTATTTCCAATTGCGATTCGCAGTCGTCTATTTGTTTTTGTAAATCAATAGCAATACTATTGCCTACTACAAGTGCTGCACTAATTTCTTTTTTAGAATTTTTACAACTAATAGTTAAAACTAAAAGACCTCCCAATAAAAAATTTTTAGTTAAGGCTCCTACATTAAGTGATACGTTTAAATAGTTTTTCATTCCTAATGATTAAATGATTATTAGTATTTATATAAACTTTCCTTATTAAAAAAATAACAATAAGTTGTATTTAAAAAATTGTGTCAATACATTGCAAATCATAAAACACATATGTAGTAGAATAAGAGCTAAGTTTCTTTTAATGATTTTAATAAAAGCAAAGTCATTAAAAGGTAATAATTTTACATTACCAACTTTATAAAATACTTAAAAAGCATAGCTTTAATCACATGACTTGTAAATAGCATGCTCTTAAATGTTTGTCTGTATTTATTCAATTAATTTTATCGCCATAAAACATGTTGTTCAATCATGTTGTTTTCCTCTACTTCAATTAATGGAATAGGCCAAACATTATGTTTATCTAAATAGTTATTAGGTGCTGTGTAAAGCCACTCGTAAGCTGGAACAACTTCCGTTTCTTCCATATCCTCTTTTAACTTAGCAAGTTTTTCACCTAGTTTCCCCCAACGTATCAAGTCCATTTTACGCACGCCCTCAAAACAAAGTTCACGAGAACGCTCGTCTATCAACTCCTCTAAAAACATGTTTTTATTAGCCACTAAGGTATTATCAATATCTTCTAAACCTGCACGGTTACGAACCATATTAAGAAAAGGAACAGCTTCTGTTGGACCACTTATTTCGTTTAAAGCTTCTGCTTTCATTAAAATCACATCTGCATAACGAATCACAGGGAAATCTGTTGCTGTCTCATTTTTCGAGATGGTTCCCGTTTCCAGTTCAATAAGATTTTGGTCACTCCACTCCCCAACATAATCTACACGGCGAAACTTACCTGGATAATAGCGATATGGAAAATATTTGTTTTTTTCAGGTTTATCCACCAGTTGTATTTTTCCAGTCCCTCTAACCTTCCAGTCCGCTACATTCCAAGATTTACGTTCGTCGTCATCTGCGTATAAATTTGTAAGAGAAACTGCTACATAAGAAAACCCACCGCAATATGGCCCTGGATTATATAACGTCTGTATACCAGTAAAAGTACCATAAGACCCTCCTTCATTCAATCCTTCATTAAAAAGATTTTCAAACTGTACTTCAAAAATAATTTCTGTAAAATCATGAACATTCTGAATTTCCTGCATAAATATTTGTTTGTAAGGAAGACTCAAATTATGTTTTCCTGATGTGATCACTTTATCAGCGTATTCCACTACTTTTTCATAAGAAGATTGTGATTCATGTTGTAAAGGATATCCTGCTTTCTGTAAATAAATACGAGCTAGTAAAGCATATGCCGCTGTTTCTGTTGCTTTACCAATATGTGAAGTTTCTATTTCTGGTAACATTGGAGCTACTTGTTCTAATTCACTAATAATAAATTTATAGATGTCTACACCATCGGTCGCTGGTATATTATTAGCCTGTTCAACAGTGCTTACCGATTCCACTCTAAGTGGTACATTTTCCCAACGGCGCACCAACTCAAAATAAAATAAAGCTCTTAGAAACCTTGTCTCTGCTTCCATTTCGGTACGCTTTGCCTCAATATTAAAATCTGCTCCAGGTAAATTTTCAATTAATACATTTGCATTATTAATTCCCGAATATAAGGCTTGCCAAATTTGTTCTATTTCACGAGTGTTAGCATTGTAAACATATAGTGCCATAGGCCAATTCAAGTTAGAGCGCCCGTACAATGCTTCATCAGTACCATAAGCAGACTTAATACCTAATTCACTTTCATATACGCTTTTATCTCCCAAAAAATTGTATACACCATTTAAGGCCAACTGGCATTCATCTTCATTATTATAAAAATTGGTTGTCCCCACATCTGATATGGGGTTTAAGTCTATTGAATCCTGACATCCGGCTACTAAAACCAATAAACCGAATACAAATAATATATTTTTCATAATTACTTTTTTTGTTATAAAATAAAACTATTACAAGGCTTTTTATTAAAAGCTTAAATTTAAACCAAGGGTTACTGTAGTGCTTGCTGGATACGATGAATAATCTAACCCTTGCGACAAAGCTCCCATACGTCCTACAGAAACCTCAGGATCATAACCTGAATAATTGGTCCATGTATATAGGTTTTGAGCAGACAACGACAATTTTACTTGCTCGATACCATTCATCTTTAATTTTGGTAAACGATAAGAAATTACCACCGTTTTTAATTTAATAAAAGACCCGTCTTCTACTAAGCGATTAGATACTTCATTACCAGGAACAGGCGCTCCCAAAATTGCACTTTCTCCTCTAACAATATTTATAGTTCCGTTTGGGTTTGTTGGGCTATAGCGATTAGCTACTTCAGAAAAATAATTATAATTAGCTTTTGTTGTTGGCGTTTCATATTCCAACTTATTCATATTGAAAATTTCATTACCATATGAATAATTAAAAAATACTGACAAATCCCAGTTGTTCCAAGAAAGATTATTACCAAATCCTCCATAAAAATCAGGTTCGGGGCTTCCTATTACTGTACGATCATTAAAATCAATAATACCATTTCCGTCCAAATCTTTATACTTCATGGATCCTGGTATCACCTGTTCTGCACCACCACTAGCATCTGCTACGTCATCTTTTAGCACATAACCTTCATTGTTAACATGAACAAAATCATCAACACTATATAAGCCATCAGATAATAACCCATAGAACTTCCCAACAGTTTGCCCAACAACGGAAGCATATTGAAATTCGTTCACTTTGTTGTTCCATCCTGGATTGGTCAATAACTCATTGGCGCCATCTGTTAATTTAATTACTGTGTTTCGGTTGAAAGAGATGTTAAAACTGGTGTTCCATTTAAAGTTTTTGCTTTTAACATTACGGAAATCAATTGTTGTTTCCAAGCCTTTGTTTTGAACTTCTCCAATATTAGTCCAAACTGAAGAGAAAGAAGAGGACGGTGCAACCTTCGCATTCAATAACAAGTCGTCCGTGTTTTTTTGATAAGCTTCTACGGTCACTTTTAATCGGTTTCTCATAAAGGCCATATCTAAGCCTATATTATATTGACGAGTCGTTTCCCACTTTAAATCTGCATCTGCTAAATCGTTAACATAATAACCAGGACCATATGAGCCAGCGTAACTATACCCTGAATTTACACCAGAACTCAATACATTAAAGGTGGCATAATCAGGCACTCTATTATTGCCTGTAACACCCCATCCGGCCCGAAGTTTAAGTTCGCTAAGCGTTTTGTTTTTTCGCAGTTTACGCATAAACGGCTCGTCAATAATACGCCAAGCCCCAGAAACAGCAGGAAAATAGCCCCACTTATTATCACCCTGAAAACGTGAAGAGCCATCCATACGAAACGACCCACTTAAAATATACCTACCCTTATACGAGTAATCTAAACGTGTAAAATAGGATAACATGGAGCTTTTCCCTTTATAAGAGCTTGGAATATCTGCTATAACTCCCAACCCTAAATTATCAACTCCAATGCCATCAAACGGAATTTGTTTGGACCCGGCAGTAAAGGATTCTCTGCTTTTTATATCGTATTCATATCCAAGCATTCCTGTAAACTTGTGATTGTCTATGGTATTATCATATGTCAATACATTAGAGGTTGACAAAATATAATTCCGATTATCTGATAGAGATCCATGTACACCATTATTATATCTTTTTGCTTTCAACGTTTCAGATCCAAAAAAGCGTTCATCACGATTATCGCCTTCTGCATATGCTCCTTTCAACATCAGTTTTAGTTTTTCTGAAATACGTATATCTGCCGTAAGCACAGCTCTCAAATCTGAGCTTTTATTTACCTTATGGGTATTTCTCAATGTTTTAACTGGGTTAAAACGACTTAAATTAGCTTCAGTCAAATCAATACCATCTTCCAAGCCGTCAGATACTAAGGGTTCCACAGGACGAAAACTAAAAGCATCTTCGATAACACCTCTTGCCCCTGCCCCATATTTGCGTTGGTTAGAATATCTAACATTTAAACCCAAATCTACATTTTCTAATGCATGATCTAGACGAAAACTTCCATTATACTTCCTAAACCCTGTATTAAGTAAAGTTCCTTCTTGATCTACAAGTCCAAACGAAGTATAAAACTTTGTTGTAGCCGACCCACCACTCATAGATACAGAGTAATCTTTTAATAATGACATACGAAAAATTTCCTTCTGCCAATTGGTTCCCTTTACATCTTTATACAACTCTGGGTCAATCCAATTTTTGTAAAAATTCTCTACTTTATCTCCACCCGTAGCATACGCCACTTCTTCCTGTAATTTCACAAAATCGTAAGGTGTCATGACAGGTAAAGTGTTGGGAATCCAGCTAACACCAGATTCCAACTTAGCCATAATACTCGCTTTACCTTCTTTACCTCTTTTTGTTGAAATCATGATAACTCCATTAGCACCACGAGATCCATATATGGCAGTGGCCGATGCGTCTTTTAAAACATCGAAAGTATCAATATCATTCATACTAAGCGCTCCTGCGTCAAAGTCCTCCATGGGCACACCATCTATTACATATAAGGGGCGATTATCACCTGTAATGGAGTTTCCTCCACGAATAATAATTGAACCCGTTTGTCCGGGCTCTCCTTCTGTGGGAGTTACATACACACCTGCCATACGACCACTTAAAGCCTCATCAAAATTAGCTACAGGAGCTCTATCCAGTTCTTCTGTTTTTACTGTTGCAATAGAGCCTGTAACATCCCGAATGTTTTTTGTTCCATAACCTACTACAACTACTTCAAATAAAGCTTCCGTATTTGTTACTAAATCGACATTAACAACATTTTGATCTCTAACTCGAATTTCCTGCGTAGTAAATCCAAGAAATGAAAACACTAACGTAGATTGTTGATTAGCTTTTAAACTGTAATTACCGTCAAAATCGGTCATCGTACCATTAGTCGTTCCTTTTTCTAAAACATTAACTCCTGGCATTGGTTGGCTATTATCATCAAGTACCGTACCTGTTATAACTTTACTCTGACCATAGACAGCACTATAAGAGACCATTATTAAAAAAGCCAGCACATAGCGACAATATTTTTTTATAAAATCTATTTTATTCATTTTCATATTTTTAATTCGATACAAATTAGTTTAGTTTATTACTATTTTAATCCAGTTATTACAGCTCGGTTTACATGGGTGGTCCCTTTTATGTCGAACCCTTCTGGATCTGTAGGTAACGCAAAGGACTTATGCTCAAGAGCCAATTTAATGGTTTGATTATCATATACAGATATATCTACAATTTGATCTTTTGCGATATGATCCTTTCCAATTTCAAAAATATCAACGATATTTAATGCTACCCAACTTTGATCTCCTGCAACAGCATTAGCATTGGTTGTAACGTACACATTAAACTCGTAACGTCCTTCCATAGCATAGCGTGTATAAGCCGAAATATCAAGTTCGCAATTTTCCGCGCCAACAAGGTCTATTTGATTAGATACCAACCATGAAGAGTTTTCTTTTTTATCCGTTTTAAAGAATGCTCCCGGTGTTTCATCTCCATGTTTATCCGCCACATTGCCAATCTGCCAAGCTACTGAACCTATTACACTTACCGATTTAAAATTACCCATAATGGTACTCCCTATCACTTCTGCATCCCAGCCATCATCAAATAAAATTTGAACGGAAGGGGCACCTAATTCAATAGTTACTATATCCTTAAAAGAAACGGTTCCAGTAACATTAGTTGCCTCAACGGATAAACTATAGACACCTGCTGGTACAGGATTACCAACCTCCAAACTGATCACTCCAGTTTCGTTATCAATATTAAATCCTTCTGGAGCATCAACTAATTTAAACGAAACAGGTCTAGAGCCACTTATTGATGGCACTGTGGATGCAAATGATTTCCCTACAGTAGCCGTGAACTCAGAAGGACTGAAAATTAGCTTTGATAGTTCGTAGGCTTCAATATCTAATTGGAATACATTTTTGAATAATGTTTCACCAGTATCATTTGACACTTTAATATCCAATCCATATTTACCCGCTAATAAATCATTATCTGCTTGTAAGCTTATCACCCCAGTACTATCATTGATTTCAAAGGTCTCCAATACAAGAGCGTTGTAACTACTATCATACAAGCCATCCATAATTTCAAAAACAGGTTTTGTTGATGAACTAACAACGGGTGCAGAGGATTGAAAGGCTTCCCCCTGAAAAGCTCCTGCCATTTGAGAATACCGAAGTCCCTCTGGGCTTATAGCTTTAATTATTTCATCATCACTTTCACATGCATTGAAAGCAAACAATAATAATATTGCCATAAAGGACAAATAAATTTCCTTAATGGGTAAGCTTTGTGTTTTTTTCATAATTCATCTTTTTAGTATTAAACATTGGTTAATTTCAATTCTCCTTTATTATTTTTCATTTCTTGTTACTAAATGAAAATTTGATTTTCTGTAAGGAAATTGCTTATTCATTAAATAATTGGCATAAACAACCTATCCATACTCTAAACCTGTCATTTTATATGCAACCCGCGTAGAAAGAAATATATAAATCATAAATTTTTGATTAAACTCTAGCAAATTTTTCTCAGACCATTTTGTTCAAAAACCATATATCTCCACTCATGTTATAGACCATTTCCAACACATCTAGATTATGATGGTTAAGTCTAAATTGATTTTTAAAATTATTTCGTGGCGAGGTAAGTTTTTTAAAACACTTGTTTATTTTTTCAATATCAAGTTGTGCTACTGGACTGTTTAAGGCAAATGATTCTAATATAAACCGTTCTGGATACTCAGCGTCTCTGCTTGCAAACTCTTCTTTTAATAGTTTATCTATATCTTTTTGAATCGATTTAGTTATTGACGCTTTATACTCTTTCTTAGGACTGGGTTCTTGTTTATTTTGCGCTAAAACCATATTCATAGTAAAAATCATCATAATTAATAATACTAGTAAGTGTTTGTCTTTCATTTTTTAATCTTATTAAATGATGATAACAATTAGATTGTGTTTTATTTCTATATACTTATAACTTTACGCAACAAATATAAAAATAGACAAACCCAATAGATGGTCAAAAAATACATAAGATAGGACACTTAATACAGTAACACAAATAAAAACTCAATTAAACGATTGATTTACAGTACCTTAAAGACAAAAGTTTAAATGCTGTTAAAATTAAAAAAAGGGATTCTATGTTCTTTAATTCCCTTTAGTGATTTTAAGCCTATTGCGCTAATTATCCTTATAGTTCCAAAATATCCACAGGAACATAATTATTTGTAGGCTTTACGAGATAACTACTTCGTTTACAATATACTCTTCGAATAATTAATAAAATCTTAATTACTTCTCTATATTCTTAATGAATATTGCATGTAATTCTCTTGCTTTTTTTCAACTTTTATAATCTCATTTAAATAAAAAAACACATGAGAATTTCAGTAACAGCTTGTTTTTACCTTCTAAAGTGCAGAATATTTTTATATACCATTTTACAGCATGTCTCAACCATCTTATCTAAAAAAAACTTTGATCTTGCCCCATTTCGTAGACTATATGGAACACGTCCAAATTCCATCGTACAAGCATCAAGTTGTTTCTAAACCTATCTTTCCATTACTTGAATCCATTTAGGAAGTTTTCCTAAACGTAATTTTAATTGCTCTTCAAATAATGAGTCTGGTAGAACTCGCGTCCCTAAACTTTCTAAAATTTGAATTTCTTTTGTTTTAAAAGTCGTGCCTGAACCGTGAAAGCCTACGATTATTGGTGGCACAAATTTCCAAAAATTAGTTTTTGATGATAAAAATTCAAAGTTGATTTCAGCCTCATCTGTTTCTTTATAATTCCACAAAACCAAATAGCGTCCATGATTAGGTAAGTTTTTGCTAGCACCTCCAGCTCTGCCTAAAAAAAAGCCTCCTTCAACATTATCAAATAAGGTGCAACGTGGTTGTGAAGCATGTGATTCAAAACTAGTGTGTGCTGGATGTTTTGATCTCCACACAACGGTTCCTGTTGTACTTCCGCCACCAACACCGGAAGCATGATGCATTCCTGCCAAATCATTCACGTTTGCTATTAAAATACCTGTTGATCCTCCAGCAGCGCTAACAGCACTATGTCCTGTTTTTCCTTCAATAGTAATGTTTAACGCTGTAGAAGCGGCGGATGCCTTAAAAGTAATTGCATTTGATATATTCACAAATCGACAATCTCTTACCCAAGAATTCACACTCTTAGTGATACTTAGAATACTCCAACCGCCATCATCTTGTGCTGAACGGTGATGCACAAACTCTTTGGTCCAGTTTCCTTCAAAAACTATATTTTCAAACCCAATTCCTTCAATATGAGCGAAACTAAAAATTTCCCAATTATGTTTCGCTTGAACATCATAATGAATTGGCTCAAAAAAGGTTATGGTATTTCCATTGACTGACTTTACTTGATGACGTTCATTTACAACAACTCCGTTATCCAAAATTGAAGTCCATTCTGGCTCAATAACTAACGGCTGAACATCATATTCTATCAAATCTTTACTATTATTGGAGACTTGCAATATGACCCAGTCCCCTTTTTCGATTTTTGAAGCATCCGAAATTTTTAAACTAAATGTTTCTCTTTTTGCATCTGCAATAACATTTGCCAACTTCCCATTTCTTCCTTCTGAAGTGGCTTCTATCATATTTGGAACTGAATACAACTTTTTAGGATTTTTCGGGAGCAAATCCTTATCAAAAAATAAAATTGTTCCTTCCTTACCAGTACCTTCACCTCTAAATACAATATTTGATGTGCTAATTTTAATGGGGGTCAATTCATCATCGCCAGTGTTAATGTAATATTTTCCTTTTGGAAAATAAATTATCCCCGATTTATTTTCAGTAGCCGCAACAATTGCTTTTATCAATGCGTTTTTATCTGATATAGTATCGTCGGGAATTGCTCCAAAATCTAAAACATTAAAAACCTTGTAATTGACTAATGGAATCTCAACTTCACTGTACTTATATCCGGCATAGGAAAAGTCTGGCAAAACTGCCTCTTTCCCAATTTTTTTTGAAATTTTGAAATCCTCCCAAACAGCACTATTTTGTGCTTTAGCACCCATTATTACAAATATTGTAAAAGCTAAAATCAATCTAATATATTTCACAATCCATTATTTAAATTTCTATTTTCATATTCAATTAAAGCTTCGATCATATAATAATCGTTAAGCTTTTAATAATAGGTACCAATTTTTCAAGCTAACCGATAATATTTCAATTTTCACCTCCTATAGATTCCATCTTCGAATTAAAAAAACATTAAGGTCACTTCTCATAAAACTTAATACCCACAGCCCACATCTTTCTTAAACAATGGACGTTTTATCTCATCATCAGTATTAGTAAAATTAAAACAACCCGCATTTTTTATTTTTTCTCGAGCTCTTCCGAAAATATCTTTTTCAATTAAAAGATCTCTATTATTAAACACAGAGTAATTTATTTGTTGTGGCACATCCACCACAGATGTCCGATCCAAAGATTTAATTTCTGGAACAACAATACCATCCACTTTCAGTTTATTTAGCTTTACAGAAGTTATACCATTTATATTAGCTTCGCTTTGGGAAGTAAAGTTGCTAGCAAAGGTTACCTTCATATTAGGCTTGCCGTTAACGACATTAGCAGTGCCATCAAAAATATTGTTATAAAAATTAATATTTGTTGGTAAGCCAAAACGGTCACGTGTCCCATACCCTTCTAAAAAATTGATATGACTATCACTTTTATTTTCAGCAATAGTGTTATAACAAAGGACAATATCTTGAGTTAACGGAAAATGACGAGGATAGATCCCACGTTTTACACGCTCTGGATCCTCGGGAGATGCCACCCCAAAATTAATAACTCCTGATTTTCTAGCTTTTAAATTATAAAAGTAATTGTTGAAAACAAAATGATCACGTCCTCGAATCGTTAGGCCTCCACACTCCTTTTGTCCATCTCCAATAAAAAAATTCCCTTCAAAAACACTCCCATTTCCTTGACGTAAACTAAAAGCCCCCTTACTGGTTCTGAAGGTATTGTTTCGAATGTAATTTCGAGAACTTTTTACGGAAACAATTTCACTCTCACCGTCACAATTTTCAAAAAGATTTTCTTCAATTAAAATATAAGCATGGAACATAGCCATAGAACCATGCCCTACGCGCATGGCAGAACCGCCATTTTTCTTTAAAGGCGGACGTGAAAAATAGTTACGACGGATTATATGATGTGAACCCTCCTCTTTAGGTACATCCATATTAATATATGATGCCAGTGTTGTTTTCCCTGTAAATTCACAGTATTCAACAACGCTTTTACGCCCTTCCAATTTTATATAAGTACCTGAAACATCATTTAAAAAATCGAATTTACAGTGTTGATACGTATTATATTCACCTGTATCTACAATTAAATCATTATCCTTATGTCTTGAACCTTTCGTAAAATGAATACCGCTTACTGTAATATAATCTCCTGATATTTTCCAATGAAAATTACCTACAACAGTTACTTTTCCAGAATTTTTAGCCTTTATTATTATTGGGTATTCTTTACTTGATTTTGTAGAGAGTGAGAGTTTTACATCTTTATATTCACCATCCATCAATACAATAACATCACCAGGCGCTACTTTTTCAATAGCCTGTAAAAGTTCTTTTTCATTTGTCACAATTGATGATGCTTTCTCAATTTTAAGCGGTTGGACAGAGTGAAAAATGTCGTTCACATATTTAATTTCTAGATAGCTAAATACCATTAAAGCACCAGCTATTAACGGTAAACTTATTATTTTTATCATGTTTTATTTTTTTTATTTGAGTTTAACATTCTTGTTTTTATTATACGTGATAAAAGCTTCAATACTTTTTTATATAAAGCAAAAATTCCAGTACGCTCTTTTTTACCAGTAAATAAAAAAGTATTATCAGGTATCTGTTTAAATACTAAAAGCACTATACTAGTCTTTTTATTTAATACAAACAACCTGAAACGTTATCAGTTGTTTATTAAAACAAATTCAGATCCTGCATGGCTACACATACCAAGGTGCGTTTGCTTTATTTATAGTGTTGCTATAAAAAATGAGTGAATCCAGCTACTTTTATCTATTTTTTAAACAATAAAATACATGTAGTCGATTATATGCCATTTTAATTATATGGTATAAAAGTATTATGAAATGCTACTACTCAGGGTCATAATCGTTCACGAATTAGTCCTGAAAGTTCATCAACCCTAAAAAACATGAATTATTTTTTTGTATTTTATTTCAGTCAGAATGTTTCTGTTCCAGAATCATTGCTAGGTAATTTTTGCATAAATTTAGATGGAGTTTCACCAAAATAATTTTTAAAACAACGACTAAAATGGCGCAGTGTATT
The DNA here is from genome assembly GCF_042427585.1 of Mariniflexile ostreae. Lineage (NCBI taxonomy): Bacteria > Pseudomonadati > Bacteroidota > Flavobacteriia > Flavobacteriales > Flavobacteriaceae > Mariniflexile > Mariniflexile ostreae. Next base: position 275,517 of record NZ_JBHMFC010000103.1, read on the forward strand.
AAACCCTACAGCATAAGCAATGTCCGATATATTCATTTGTGGTTGATCCGTAAGCAATTCAACCGCTTTCTTTAATTTGATTGACAAAATAAACTCGTTAGGTGTTTGTCCAGTAATCCCTTTTATTTTAGTAAATAATCGAGTCCTACCCAGTCCCATTTCTTGAGCGAAATCATCAATCCCAAAATCAACATTATCAATATGGCTCATTACAATTTCCTGCGCTTTTTCCATTATTTTTTGATCTATAGAATTGTTAACCAAGTCTTTGACCTCCAAATTAGGGTCTCGACTAAATTTTTTTTGAAGTATAGATCGAGTCTCTAATAGGCTTCTTACACGTGCTTTAAGCAACTTTGTATTAAAAGGCTTAATAATATAATCATCGGCCCCAGTTTCAATACCCTCTATTTTATACTCAACAGCAGTACGTGCTGTTAACAGAATAACTGGTATATGGCTCGTTTTTTTATTGCGTTTAAGCTTAGCGCACATCTCTGTACCTGACATATTGGGCATCATGACATCTGAAATAATTAAATCTGGCTGATGTGCTATTGCAGACTCTAATCCTTCTTCTCCATTAGATGCTTCAAGTAGATTATAATGTTTTGAAAAAATATTTTTTAATAAATATCTTACTTCGTGATTATCTTCTACCAATAAAACCTTATAACCGAAATCATACTGTTCTATCGCATCATCTTTTATATCTGCAAATTTGTAATCCATAGATAAATCGTAACCTTGAAGCTTGTCAGCTTCTTCCTGGACAATCTCGGATTTATTAAAGTGATTATTCCCTTTTTTCAATCGGACAACAAACATTGTTCCTTCTCCTACCGTACTATCTAACGCTATCTCACCATGGTGCTCCTTAATAATGTTTTTACATAGTGCCAATCCAATACCCGTACCATACCCAACAGTTTTTCCAGACACATTTCCAAGCTGATAGAATCTATCAAATATTTTATCTTTTTTACCATAAGGCACTCCTGGCCCATTATCTGAGACCACAATATCTACTGTTTCTGTTTGATCTATTACTTCAATAGTAATTCGGCCTGAATTTTCATCTACGACTTTAAAAGCATTAGAAACAAGATTGTAAAAAACTTTTCCCATTTGAAAAGCATCAAACCATAGTGTAATTGGATAATTAGGCTTTTTTAATTCATAACCCACTTTTTTGTGTTGCGAATATTCTACAAAAGATTGAAATATCTCATCAATAAAAATTAAAAATTTTTGTTCTCCAACTTTAAGCTGGAGTTCTCCTCCTTCTATTTTTCTGAAATCTAACAACTCTGTTACTAAATTATTTAATCTAGCAGCATTTTTATTAATTGCTAATAATTTACTATAATTTTTACTAGAGCCTCTAATGTCCTCAAGAATGGAATCAAGTGTACCTGTCATCAAAGTTAATGGTGTTCTAAACTCATGCGATACATTGATGAAAAAACGAAGTTTTGACTGGTTCATTTCTTTAATATGCTCATTTTCTTTTCGCTCTGCTTCCAAACTATCTTCCAAGCGGACACGGCTCAAATAAATTTGGTTTAACCAAGCTATTAATGCTGCTAAAAAAACAAAATAGAATAAATAAGCATACCACGTTTCATAAAACGCAGGATTAACAATTATATCTATACTTTTTGTATCAATAATTTTATTATCTGCATTGTTGCGAGAACGAACCTTTAAAGTATAGGTTCCTGGATCTAAGTTTGTATAAGTAAGGAATGTTTGATTTCCTGCATTTACCCAAGTATCATTAAAGTTCTCCATCATATATTCATACCTGTTATCGTTGGTTGAAATAAAATTGAAAGAAGAAAAATAAATAGTAAACTCGTGATGTTCAGGATTAAATACAATTTTATCGGTATAAGTTAGGTCTTTGTTTAAAATACCCGTATTATCTCTTGGTATCACTTCCTTGTTCTGAAGATATAAAGAAGTAAATAACAGTTTTGAATAAGGTGTTTTTTTCAACAAATCAGCTTCTTTAAAAGAAATCAACCCATTTACACCGCCTACAAAAAGCTCTCCATCGTTAGAGAGGTAAAGAGACCCATAATTTAGCTCATTTAATGGGAATCCGTTATTTTGATTATAACTATAGAGTCTCTTATTTTCCACATCAAAACTCACCAGGCCTCTACTTGTAGAAACCCATAGGTTTTCAGAACGTGATTCCTGAATGCCATAAACAAAATCGCTAGGTAAATTAAAATTTGATGCTGTGTAATTCGTAAAATTATTAGATTTAGGATTGTATTTACTGATACCACCTCCATTGGTTCCAACCCATAACTGCTGTTTTTTATCTTCAAAAATACAGTTAATCGTATTGTTCCCAAGGGATTTAGGATTGTCACTATTCACATATTTTATCAACTCCTCTATTGTAGGATCAAAAACAAATAGACCATTACGCTCGGTACCTATCCACAATTTACCATCACTATCTGTAAATAAATCGAAGATCACCTCACCAATTGATTGTCTACTTGTTTTATCTTTTATAAACGGACTAAACACTTTTCTTTTGTAATCAAACTTAACAATACCTTTATGTGTTCCAAGTAGGTAATAATCATTATAAGCTATAATAGACGTAATTTTATCAGAAGGAATAGACAAGCTATCATCCGGATTATTTTTAAATACGGTGAATTTTTCTTTCTTAATATCCATTATATTTAAACCTCCAGTATGTGTCCCTATTAAAAGCGTATTTTCATCTACAAAAAGTAAAGACTTCACATTATTGCTCGACAATCCTTTTCCCCCTTCTTTGCGTTTGAAATGTCTGAATAAATTGTTCTGTCTATCAAAATAGTTAACCCCTCCTCCTCCAGTAGCAATCCAAATATTATTATTCGAATCTTCCACCATTCTCCCAATAACACGGTAACTTATTCCCCCAGAGTGATTATAACGAATGGGATAGTGCTTAAAAATATGAAAATCTGGATTATAATAACTTATACCACCAAAATATGTCCCCACCCACATAGTGCCTTGATTATCTCGAAGAATAGAATACACACTGTTATGGGAAAGTGCGTGCTTATCTACTTCAGATTGTTGATAATTATTAACAGTTAACATTTTATCATTAATAATACTTAATCCCAAGAAAGTCCCTACCCATATATTGCCTTGACTATCTTCATTAATATCTCTTACAAAATTACTAACAATAGATTGGTCACTACCATCTGATGTAAAGTGCTTTAATACCCCGTTAATCCGATTTAAAAGAAAGACCCCATCATTATCGGTGCCCACCCAAATTCTTTTTTTTGAATCAGTAAAAACTACATTGGAGGTCACATTTAATATTTTTGTACATATTTTACTACTCCCATCATACATAAAAAGTCCCTCTTCACTACCTATCCATATTTGGCCAGTATTATCCACTGATAAACTATTAACAACATTATTTTTATTGTATATATCATGTCTAGAAATCAGTGTCTTATTTATTGGATCCAGCTCAAACAAGCCACGCGATGTTGCAACTAGCAAAACGTTTTTATAAAGCGAGATTGCATGTACTCCTTTAAAAGGAAATTGTTCAAAGACCAATGTCTTTGTGTCCAATTTTGAAAGTCCGCTATAAGTAATGACCCATAGGTTTTCGCCCTGCTTTACCAGTTTTTTAATACTATGTCCCAATAAGGTCGTTGTGTCCCCTTTTAAGGCTCTAAAAGTCTTTACTTTTACGCCATCGTAAACATTTAATCCATCTCTGGTACCAATCCAAATACGGCCTATATCATCTTGGATGAGAGAGGTCGCAGAAATTTGAGATAAGCCATCTTTTAACCCAAAATATTCAAATCCAATATTTTGAGCATGCAGGTTTACCGATAAAGCTAAAAACATTAAGCATATTAAAGACTTTCTCATTCCCATACTTTTATTAATTTAACAACTAGGCTAAAATTTTTTCATGATTTCAAACTTGATTTAAAATAATATTTTTTATACTCATCTTTTTCTTTAGAATAGTAGGATTTACAGTAAACAGATACATATTACCACTGTAATTGAAGCGTTGCTGGGACAGACGTTTGTACTCTATATCCAAGCAATTTAGAAGCAAATCCATACTAGTTTTTTTTAAATTCTAACCCTAAGTCTCGAACTCTATCAAGTATGACGCGTAGTTCTTTTGTGATTATTTAGCTAGAACCATTTTCCAATATTATAAAATTATCAATTAAAGCCTAAACCACAGGGGGGTGAGAGGATCAAACATAGGGGGTGTTCTGTTCTTTAGAGTAAGTTTGGATTCCCCCCTATCTTGTCTACAAATATCGTTGCAAAATTGCTAATCAATTAGATTCAGTTTTTGTGATTCAAATTTTTGTAACTAATACCATAAAAGTGGATAAAAACAGATTTTCTCTCCAATTAATATTTGGTACTAGCCTTACTAAATAATTTTTTCTGAAATATCAATAAAGTGTTTCCTTATTATTTTATTACGTATTTGGAGTTTAATAGTTGTTGTACTAATAGTTCTTTAAAGTGTATTTTTTGACACATGGATTGGACTCCTCTGTTTTAGCTTTGTAATGTACAGTTTTATTTGTAGAGAAGATTAAGGTTGTTTCAGTATCATCTTTTGGTACAGTTTCCTTAATAACTATAATGCTTTAAAATTAGATTTAAACACTTAACCAGAATGATTCAACTTATACCTTTAAAAAAATTAAAAAAGTGCAAAACTCTTCTGACGCTATCCGTTTTTGCTTTTTATACTATAATAAATGCGCAAGACCAATCATTTGAAAGCAGAACAGTCCCAAATAATTGGAATGCGGGTATTGGCAACTTAACCACATCAACAAATCATTACAAATTAGGTACACAATCCTTAAAATGGGATTGGGCTTCAAACGATGTGTTAACAATTTCAAACCTTCAGAACAACGGTCTAGTACCTTCTCAAGTTTTAGACTATTTTAATAATATGTTTCGAATATGGGTGTATAATACATCAAAAATTGCCAATGAACCGTTGACCTTTGAATTTTATGACACTAATGGAGTGCTTCAATTCTATTATGATTTTCAATTGAATTTTACGGGTTGGAGGGCTGCTTCTACAAGCTATAGATATGAAATGCTTGGAAAAAAATTGTCCTCCAATATTACAACTTTGAAAATCAAGGCGCCTACATCAGGTAGTGGTGCTTTCTATTTTGATTATATAGATTATACCATGGAAAGAAACACTTATAGATCACCAGACTATCAGTTACCGTTTCTTGCACTTAACAACGGAAAACATTGGTCCGATATGATGTATTTTCAATCTTTACCAAAAATACCGTTAACTACTCCCACTGTACAAGAACTCATCGATTTTAATAGCATCAAACAGAAATACGATAACATTATTTTAGGAAATGCACCTAATACTTCTAAAATAAATAATGCCATTAATTCCTACAACAGTTTAAAAATCAAAAACACAGGAGCGCATATTACAGGAGTTCCTTTGTATGGCAAAGATTATCCAGATTATCAAAATATAGATGCAGTCGAACAATTTATACATGTTTTTGCTAGAGATTATAAACATAAATCGACACCAAGCAGTCTAAACTATTTTATTAATACTGTCAAATACATGTTAGATCAAGGTTATGCTGATGGTAGTTTAATGGAAACCGTCCACCATATAGGATATTCATTTAGAAATATTCCTAATGCCATTCATTTGATGAAACAAGAACTGATGGCGGAAGGGCTTTGGGATGAAGCAAGAAAAATGGTAGAATGGTATAGTGCAGTAGATATTATATGGCATCCCACAGCACATGACAGTAATTTGGATGATGCCAACACGAGAGCTATGGCCATATTAGGAGCATGTTTATACAAAAGTACAGCTGCTGAAAAAGTGCAATATTTAAAAGGGTATAAAGGCTATCTAGAAAATTGGTTAACAACATATTCAAAAGAAGGTAGCGGAATGAAAGTTGATTTTACCGGATTCCACCATAATACATATTATCCTGGGTATACATACGCTGGTTATAAAAGTATTGCACAAGTGATCAATCTAATTTCGGAAGGAAATTTTACGGTTGGCACAGTTGCGCACACAACTTTAAAAAATGCGCTGCTTGTAGCACGCGTTGTAACTGCAAGTAGTGAAATCCCAAATTCGCTAAGCGGAAGAAATCCTTTTATCACTCCCAGTTTTACAAATGGCTTAAAAGATTTGGGTCTTTCAAACCCAATTGACGGTAAATTACTAGAGGCCTACAATTATTTAGCTGGCAGCGACCCCGAAACAAGTTCATACACTAATGAAGTGCCTCCTACTGGCTTTTGGCAGATAAACTTTTCGAATTTGGGTGCTTATAGACAAAGTAATTGGGTGGCAGACATAAAAGGTTTCAATAAATATTTTTGGGGTACAGAAATATATGAAACAAGTAACAGATTTGGAAGATATCAAAGTTATGGTGCTATAGAAATCATGTATCCTGGAGGTCATACCAAATCTGGCTTCACAAAAACCGGTTGGGATTGGAACAAAACACCTGGAGCAACTACCATCCATTTATCTTGGAATGATTTAGAAGCCACAAAAGATAGACAAGATGAAATAACCGAGTCTAACTTTGCTGCCAGTCTTCGTTTTGGAGATAAATCCAACTATTATATTGATGAAATATTAGAAGGAATCTATGGAGTATTTGGAATGGATTTTATTCAAAAACCCATTTCTGCCACACACAATCTTTCTTTCAAATTTAAAAAATCTGTTTTTTGTTTCGATGGAAAATTAATTTGTTTGGGCAGCAACATTAGTAATAACGATAATACAAATATTACTGCGACCAATTTATTCCAAAACTCAATAACCACAACCATTAGACCCATAATAATCAATAATACTTCCCATACCTCCTTTCCATATAACAATACACTAAATGGTAATATAAACAATTGGCTCATTGATGCACAAAACACAGGTTACTATGTAAAAAGTGGAAATCCAATTACCGTTGACAGAAAGAACCAAGACTCTCCCAATCAAAATGGTAATGGTTCTTTTACCAATGGAAATTTTGCATCGGCATATATAAATCACGGTATGTCGCCCAATAATTCTGGTTATGAATATGTTATTATTCCAGCAACTGACGATGCAGAAATGGCATCATTTAGCAATAATATGAGTAACGCTAATACTGCATTTTATGAAGTTGTTCAAAAAAATAAATCGGGTCATATTGTAAGTTATAATGATATGTATGGATATGCGCTTTTTGAAGCAAGTAGCTACCCTAACACACAGCCTTTAAAGTCCAATGACTCGCCTTGTTTATTAATGATAAAGGAAAGCAACGATAAATTATCCATGTCTGTTGTTAATCCAGACTTAAACTTTGCTAATTCGAGCAATGGAGAGAGCTTAGCCTCCACTTTAACTTTTAAAGTTCACGGTAATTGGTCATTAGATTCTAGTTTTGGTGGCAACGTAGTTCTTTCTGATACGGGAGTAACAGAAACAACTATTACCATTGAAGCCAAAGACGGTTTGCCAGTAGATATTACACTAAACAAAGATGCCTTAAGTACTCATGGCAATAATCATAGAGCCCCATTTCAAATATACCCCAATCCAACAAATGGCAGTTTGTTTATCAACACGGAATCCTTACTTGGCCATAGTGCAGAATTAAACCTTTTTGACGTGCATGGTAAACAAGTATATAGAAAGTCCTATAAAAATTTAGAAGAATTAATACACATAGAAAACTTACAATTAGCTAATGGCATTTATTTCCTCAAAATAAAAACGCCTACTTCGGCTTTCTCTAAAAAAATTATTTATCATAAAAAATAACCGTTAACACTTAAATATACTAAAGTCTAAAAATTATTACTGTAATTAAAACAATGCTTATTATTAATCTAAATTATAAACCTTTAAAACAATTTATTATGAAAACAATTACTTTATTTTTTATTGCTGCAATTTTTGCAACCAATTCGTTTGCTCAACTTTCACCTAGTGGTAATTGGGGAAAAATAGTGCCAGCTATTCCCGCAGACCCTGCAAATGATGTAGAATTAACAGACGTATTTACTGATGCCGATAATGGCGATGGTATTGGGGACGGTGCCCTTAAAGTAGATGGAAAAACACCAAAGGGAGTTGATGTAGTCGGCCAAGGCGCTTTCTTCAAAGTTGATGGTACAATGGAGCCAGGAACAACCTATACTATAAATACAGTTATTTATACTACTGAGTCTAGTAGTTGTATAGTAAATGTAAAATTATACAATCTAACAGATGGCACAGAACTGAGTGTGTCTGGTAAAATCACTATTAAAGGCATTAAAAATGCACCAGAAAATATAGCTACAATTAGCCTTAACCATACTGCTTTGTCATCTGACGATGGTGACGAATTAGAAATTAGATATGTTCGAGAAGATGATGGTAAAAAGGCGAGAAATTTTAATATTGATGTCTTGACTTTAAATGGCATCGCTTTACCAACTACTGCTCCAGTATTATCTGTTGCAAACAATGTACTTGACTCAGGTATTACAGTATTTCCAAACCCAGTTAGTAATGTGTTAAACTTTCAACTTAAAAGTTCAGATGTGCAAATTAAAAATGTAACACTTGTAAATATTCTTGGTAAATCTGTTTATAAAAGTAAAAATACAAATCCTATTAGCATTAAGAATTTTGCTAAAGGAATTTATATATTAAAAATGCAATCCGAAGATGGTAAAATTTCAAATAAAAAGATTATAATAGACTAAATTACAGAAAATTTGAGACTGTAAAAAAATTTTAATTGAAAGCACTTTGAATATATTTATTTAGGTGCTTTTTCATTAAATATTATAGATGCGATTTATCCAATAAAAAATAAACTTTTCGGGTCTGTAATTTAAACTCTGTCTGCTCATTTTTTTGACGTTTTAAAAATAGTTTGATTTTTCTCCGGATTTTGGTTGTTGAAAAATCAAATTGTTTTTAAAATGAGCCCCAGCGCAGCGTTAGGATTTGCTTTTCGGACTTTTAATATCGAACGTTATTCTATTTCCAAATTCAATATATAAGTTTTGAATTGTCAAACTCCAACTATTAAGTGGGGATATCCATTTTAGTCTGCCGCTGTAAAAGTATTTATACTGATTTGAGCTTCAGAACAAACACTTTTTATATTCGTTAATAGGTTTTTTGGTTGGTAAATTAATTATATTAATTCTACCTGACAATTCTACTTGATGTCTCAAAATAGAATTATTTTTATCCGAATTACAACGGCCTTGCTTTTAAATTATGCAAGTGTTTTACTGATTCAGTTCTTTGTGAATTTCAGAGAGTTCATGATAATATATTCTAAACAGTGAAGTTCTACCTGATTTATAAAATTATATCCATTAAAATTTTTTTAAAAGTTTTAACCTTTGACGGTTGCAGTGAAAAGTACGCTTCACAAACTATTAATGATGCTACACCTTTATTACCGTTGTGTTCTTTAGGTTTAATTTACTTCGCAACAATCCCATGTCCACTGACACTTTTTTTTCAATGACCCTCGCATAGATTTGCGTTGTGGATAGCTTCGTATGACCTAATAATTTTGATACAGTTTCAATGGGAACACCATTAGAAAGCGTAACGGTGGTTGCAAAAGTATGTCGCGCCGCGTGAAACGATAACTTTTTATTGATTTTGAGGAGTAACGTTATTTCCTTCAAATATTTATTGACTTTTTGATTGGAAAATACAGGAAGCAATTGTTCCTGTTTATTTTGAGAATTCTGATCATACTTTCTTATGATATCAAGAGCCTTATCCAAAATAGGAATTTTTACTGCTTCATCATTCTTTTCCCTTTTTGTGAATATCCAATAATCTCCATCGATACCCCTAACTATGTTATCGTCAGACAGTAATTTCACATCAATATAAGATAGTCCTGTATAACAGGCAAAAACAAAGACATCCCTTGTTTTTAGATGCATCTCTTTGGAAAGTTGGCCAGGTTCCAAAACTTCAAGTTCCGATTGGGATAAGAATGCCCTGTGGGGTTTTGTAAACTTTAACGAGAATCTCACAAAAGGGTCTTTCTCAATCCACTCCAATCGAAGAGCGAGGTTCATCATCTTTTTTAATCGCTCCAAATGTTTCATAACCCCATTGTTATTAAGAGGTTGTGATCGGTTTATTGATTTTCCGTTGCGCAGAAACTGTTCAAAGTCAATAATAAATTTATATGATAATTGTTTGAGGAAAACATCATTGGTCTTTAGCTTATTCTTCAAATACCGTTTAATATACCGTTCTGTTGTGAAATAATTTTTCAATGTGCCAGATTTCAAAACAGAAACCATATTCGTATTGTGATAGGAAATTAGCTGAAGTAGTGTTTTGTGCTGTTCATCTTCGCCGAGGTATCTCGCTTTAATGGATTGGGCGGTTACGTATTTGGATTCGGACAAAAGCTGTTTTTGGCAATCAAGCAAATCGGAGTAAACTTGGTCTAAATAAACATTGAGAGATTTCCCTTCAGAAGTTCTCGAATTTGCCCTTTTGGAACGGTTATCCCAATTGGTAACCGAAATGAACCGTTTTAAACTGATTTCGACACGTTTACCATCAACCGTAATACGGGCATAAATGGGTGCTAAATCATCTTTTTTCTTGGCCATACTCAACCAAAAATGAATACTAAAAGTCTTTGAAGTCTGCATAAACTCTCGCTTTAAATTAATAATCGATTTGTTTACGAAAGTCAAATCGTTGCGAAGGTCAATTTTCTTGAAATACCAAGGTAGTGAAAATTCTGGCAATAAATTAGGTAACCGAATAGGTAACCTTTGATTTTAAATTAAAGCCAATCTTATGGTTTCAAGAAAAATGAAAATACTTGATTTTCATAAGATTAGCTATGTTTTGGTGTCTATTGACACCATAATTGTCGGGATGACAGGATTTGAACCTTTTAACTTCAAGAAATGAGTCTGGTACTCAAAAAAATTAATAGCAAAACATGGCTAAATAGTTTTTAAGATTAAATGAATTTAAATCTTATTATCCTAAACTAAGTAAACAAAAATAACAAAATGTTTTACTTATGTTGTTCCTGAATAAAAATGTTTATGATTTTAAACAAAAAAGTCAAGGTTTTGTCTTTGGCTTTTGTACAGGCGTAAAGCCCCCACACATTACTATATTATATTCTAAGTATAACTTATCTACCTGTTCCACCACATCCGAATTTTAATATTTTAACAATTTTTTATTAAGCAATGACCTGAACCTAGCGCATCTACCAAAATTTTTATAGGTTAACATTTGCTAAAATTAAAACAGTTATAGAATAGATTTCCTATATTTGGAATACGAAAGTTATATTGACATTTTTTTTGTAAAAATATAAGTTCACAATTCGTCAACATGAATTGTAAAAATTAGCAAATACCCTGCTCTGACTAGCGTTAGAATTATAAGTTCTAATCCCAGCCGGGTCACAAGTAGAAATACTACTTAAAAACAAAACCTTGTTAATCTTAAGATTAGCAAGGTTTTTTGCTTTTGGCATAATTCAAATAATGCTATGTTATGGAGGATCAAGGGATCAAGGGGGATCAAGTCAAAAAGTTGTGGGATTTTAAGATTATGCATAAATTGTTGTAAGTCTATATAGGAAGAACTCTACGTTTCTAACCCCTCTGAACTGCGCTCTAAA